>JBJENU010000311.1:0-6174 GCA_051880355.1 Lachnospiraceae bacterium
GCCTATGACATGGCTTGACAACGACTGGCCTGTTATCGGTATTGCACAACCGGGCAATGACTACGGTGAGCCTGTAACAGAATACAAAAAGCCTGACATTTATGGTACCTTTATTCCTTGCACACCCGCTGACAGCGACAGCTTTTCCTCTAAAGAGCTTGGCCTGCAGTGGCAGTTCAATGCCAACCCTTGCAAGGACTGGTACTCCTTTAATGACCGTGGAATCCAGCTTAATGCCGTGTACAATCAGGATGGTGATGCTGTCTCAGACCTTTCTAACCTTCTTTTGCAGAAATGGCCGGCTCCTGAATTTCACTGCATCACAGAAATTGATTATGGCAACCTGAAAAATGGCAATCTTGCCGGACTTGTCAGCATGGGAATGGCTTATGCCGCTCTTGTGGTTGAAAAAATTGACCATAAGTACCGTCTTGTCATATATTCAGGCCGCCAGACATTTAACGGCACGGAGTGGAGCACTATTGAAGAAAAAAATATTATTGACAACGTAATTCTCACAGGCGAAAAGGTCCGCTTCAGGTATCAGGTTGTAAAGGATGGCTTCAGGGATTTGAACACGAAAGAAAAACATTTTCCTCTGGAAAAAATCACTCTTTCATACAGTGTCAACAACAACGATTTTGTACCTGCAATCACCTTTGATTCTGAACCGGGCCGATGGGTAGGCACAAAGATGGGCATTTTTGCAAGCTCAACAGTTTCTGACTGTGGCAGCGCAACTTTTTTATATTTTGACGTTATACCTTCGTAATAATAATCCGATAATAAAAGTGATTCCTTAATTGTATAGTTGGTGTTCATCGCTGTACTATGAAGGGAGAGAAATGGATGATTATTACATCAGACAACGTGTCAATGACCTCGTCAAGGAATTATTCGAGGAAGACACAATTTTCACGCTCAGCTCTTGAGTGGACAGTTAAAAGCAACGGCTTTCTATGTCGCATGGACTCTTACAAGTCAGATTCTTCATACGACGAAAAGAGAAGCTACACAGGAAGTGACAACTACAACGATTTGGCCCGGTTAAACTCCAGCCAGAAAAAAGCAGATGACCTGAAAAATTCTACTCTTACAGGTAATCTGACTTCCCGTGTCAATGCAGCCGACAATCCTGCTGCAGAATTAGAAACTCTTCGCCAGACCTATATTAATCTGCTTAATATGATTCGCGAAGCAAGCTTTAAACGACTTTTTTCAGGCAGCCGTATGTTTGGTCAGCTTACAGGTAATAATACCACATCAGTTTTATCGCTGACCTCTTCTGCTTCACCTACTGTCTGGAACCGCGTGGAGCAAACCTCTTATTTCATGGAAGAAAAAGAAAATACCGCTTTTGAAAGCACCGGCTCTGTGGTCACTGCCGACGGACGCACCATTGATTTTAATATCTCCTTTGAGATGTCAAGAAGCTTTACCGAAAACTTTGAGTATTGCCAGCTCTCACAGTATGAGCAGATTCTCACAGACCCACTGATAATTAATCTGGACAATTGTCCCACATCAATCACTGACAAAAAGTTCTTTTTTGATCTTGACTGTGACGGTAAAAAAGAAGAAATCTCACAGCTGTCAGAGGGCAACGGCTATCTGGCTCTTGACCTTAACCAAGACGGCATCATCAACGACGGCAGCGAACTTTTTGGGACAAAATCAGGCAACGGATTTGCAGACCTTGCCGGCTATGACCTGGACGGCAACGGATGGATTGACGAAAATGATGACATTTTCTCACATCTTAAGGTATGGACCAAGGACGAAGAAGGTAAGGACAGACTACTCTCTCTTTCCGAAGCTGATATAGGTGCCATTTGCCTTAAAAGCAGCCCCACCAATTTTTCCCTGAAGGATTCAGAGGGCACATTAAACGGTTTGGTACGTTCATCAGGTATTTATCTTACAGAAAGCGGTAATGTAAAAACCATTCAGCAGGTTGATTTTTAATTTCCTGCAAAATCGGTAAAGGCTGTAAATAAACTATAAGAAGGCAATTAAGCGCAAGCGTTCCTTCAAATAGTTTATTTACAGCCCTTTATTTTATAACCAGTGCCTGGCTCATATGCTCAACATACCTGTTGTTGAATTTATCCATATCAACCTCTTCAAACCTGCCTAACGGGTCCGAAATATAGACAATACCTTTATCATAATCGTAACCTGTAAGAACCACACAATGCTCCGGCACAATCCATCTTTCAACATTGCCATTTTCCAGCTGGATTTCCTTAATGGTCGGCGACTCATTAAGGTCCATATTGGTCCATACAAGAACCGGATGACCCTTGGAGACTTCTGCAAAAAGCACCGTCATATCGCTTCCTGATATATTGTATACGTTAAGCTCAGACTTCATATCATTGAGGAACTTTGAGGCACTGTCAAAAATCACAGGTGCATAACAGCCATAACCTTCCTCATCCCACGGTTCACCGATAAATTTGGCACTAAAGCTGTCTTTATACAACGTTCCCAGTTCAAGGTAATTTTGCGCCATATACATCTTATCAACATCATAACCATAAAAATTAAGAACCGCTGTCAGCGCTGTTATCTCGCAGCCTGTTGGCAATTCCGGATTCTGTAACACTCCGGTAAATTCAAGCTTTGACATTGTAGGAAGAACCCATTGTGCCTCCGAAGAGGTATTTTCATTAGTTCCGTTATTTTTTCCCGTTATAAATACAAACAGAAGTAGTGACAGAATCACTACTCCTGATATGCCTGAAATCATCATTATTAAGTTAGAAGTTTTCTTTTTCTTCTTAGCCATGGTAACCTCATTTTATTTTCACATATTGGCAGACACTATAAAGCCTTAATTCTCTCAAGAGCCTCCAACGTATTCTCATAAGAGCCGAATGCAGTAAGTCTGAAGTAGCCTTCACCACTTGGACCAAAGCCTGAGCCTGGTGTACCAACTACATTAGCTTTTTCAAGGAGTGCATCAAAGAAATCCCATGAAGTCATACCTTCCGGAGTCTTAAGCCAGATATATGGCGCATTGACACCACCTGACACTGTATAACCTGCTGCTGCAAGTCCTTCGCGGATAATCTTGGCATTGTTCATATAGTAAGCAATCTGCTGCTTTGTCTGTGCCTGACCTTCCGGTGAGTATACGGCTTCGCCTGCTCTCTGAATAATGTAAGGAGCACCATTGAACTTTGTGCCATGTCTTCTTGCCCAAAGGCTGTGAAGCATTACATCTCCTGCCTTCAAATCCTTAGGAATTACTGTATAGCCCAGACGTGTGCCTGTAAATCCGGCATTTTTAGAGAAGCTCTTAAGCTCGATTGCACAGGTTCTTGCACCTTCACACTCAAAAATTGTATGAGGAACATTGTCCTCTGAAATATATGCCTCATAAGCAGCATCGTAAATAATAACTGCACCAACCTTGTTGGCATAATCAACCCACTTCTGAAGCTCATCCTTAGTAATTGTAGAACCTGTCGGGTTATTAGGGAAACAAAGATAGATAATATCAGGAGTTTCCTTTGGAAGCTCAGGTGCAAAATTAGTATCTGCCGTACATGGCATATAGATAACGTTGCTCCAGCGCTGTAAATCCACAAGATAATCGCCGCATCTTCCGGCCATTGCATTGGTATCAACATATACAGGGTAAACAGGGTCACACACTGCAATCTTGTTATCCACAGAGAAAATATCTCCAATATTGCCTGAATCACTCTTAGCTCCATCACTGACAAAAATCTCATCAGCACTTATATCTGCACCACGGAGCTTGTAATCATGCTCTACAATGGCTTCTCTCAAAAATGCATAGCCCAAATCAGGTGCATATCCCCTGAATGTCTTAGCATCTGCCATCTCATCAACAGCACTGTGAAGGGCAGAAATTACAGCAGGTGCAAGGGGCTGTGTAACATCACCGATACCAAGGCTGATAACCTTCTTATCAGGATTAGCCTCCTTATATGCAGCCACCTTCTTACCGATTGTAGAAAAAAGATAGCTTCCCGGAAGTTTCAGGTAATTCTCATTAATCTTAAACATATTGTATCTCCTTTGAATTTGAATTTCTAAAAATACCAGTAGTATTATATAACATTTGTAGTAAATTAACAAGCAGTTATTAAATTTTACACCCGGTCTTTCGTCATATACTCTCCTGTAAATACTGTGACAGCAGGCCCCGTCATATACACCACATTGTCATTCCTGTCCCACTCAATAAGCAGGTCTCCGCCTCTGAGCTTAAGGGTAGCCTTAGTATCACTGACATTATTAAGCACACTTGCAACCAGACTTGCACAGGCTCCGGTTCCACAGGCGAAGGTCTCGCCTGACCCCCGCTCCCATACCCGCATTTTAAGGGTAGACCTGTCAATAATCTGAATAAACTCAGTGTTAACCCTCTCCGGAAAAAGCTTGTGATTCTCAAAAGCCGGTCCGATTTTTTCAAGGTCAAGGCTGTCAACATCATCAACGTACACAATTGCGTGGGGGTTGCCCATAGATACAGCTGTCATATGATATATTTTATCATTAACCTTAACCTCCTGATTTATAAAAGGCTCCACTCCTGCCATTTCCACATTCATGGGAATTCTGGCAGGCATAAGCTCAGGCGCACCCATGTTAACCTTAACGCTTACAACCTTGCCATTTTCAACATTCATATCAAGGTACTTAATACCAACCAGAGTATCTACTGCAATGCTGGTCTTGTCAGTAAGACCAAAGTCATATACATACTTACCTACGCATCTGATTCCGTTGCCGCACATCTGTGCCCTTGAACCATCAGCGTTGTACATCTCCATAAAAAAGTCAGCCTTATCCGAACTCTTAATAAGAATAAGTCCGTCTGAGCCAATCCCAAAATGTCTGTCGCTGACCTCTATGGCAACTTCACTTGGATTCTCCAGTTCATTCCGGGTACAATCCACATATACATAATCATTGCCTGCGCCCTGCATCTTAACAAATTTCATATAAAAACCTCCTCGTCATACACCTTTACTACCCTTACTGATACATACTAAGTATCTTATAAGCCGAATCAATAAAGCGGTTGCCGCTTTCCATACTGCACTTCTGTATGTAACGATATGCCTCAGGTTCAGTCAGTTCCTCATGTTCCATAAGAATCAGTTTTGCCCTGTCAATAATTTTCTGTTCTTCAGGAGAACGTCTCGGCGGAGCCTTCTTCGCCTGTTTTTTACGCACCTCCATATTAGACAGCATCTCGTTAAGTATGGATACAAGATCATAAGGCTTCAAAGGCATGGCCAGAGTTCTAAAACCAGCACCACTGCATGATGCCAGCCTTTCCTCTGATGCCAGCAGCAACACCTCAAAGCTTTTTGGCTTACATTCCACCACCTCGGAATACAACATATCCGAAAGCTTATAGCCTGTCACGATAATTCCACTTGATAAGCCGTCTGCCTTTGAAATAGCATGTGCGCCGGAGCTGCACGCAGCCGCTACATCAAATCCACTTTTTGCCAACAAGTTCCTGATTACCTTCGCATCTTCAAGTTTCGGAAACACTACAATAATGCTCGCCATTAATTTCCTCCAAAAAACTTTCTGATGCTTTAAAACTTAGCCAGATACTCATCTAATTCCCATTTTGAAACCTGAGTCCTATATCTGCTACACTCGGCTTCCTTTGCCGCAATATACTTGCCTGCTATATCTTTTCCAAGAACATTCTGTACAAATGAATCATTTTTAAAATCTTCAATTGCTTTGCAGAGTGAATCAGTTACTCTCTCAATTCCCAATGCCGCCCTTTCTTCCCTGGTCATATCATAAATGCTTGAATCAATACATTTTGGCGGCTCAATCTTGTTGCGGATGCCATCAAGTCCTGCTGCCAGACAGGTGGCAATTACCAGATACGGATTGGCTGTGCCATCCGGCACACACATCTCAATTTTTTTACTTTTTGCCCCAACCATAGGCACTCTTATAAAAGGCATCCTGTTTGATGTTGCCCATGTAAGAAATACAGGAGCTTCATAGCCCGGAATAAGTCTCTTATAGGAATTAACCGTAGGATTGGTAATGGCCATCATGCCCTTTGCATGGGCCAGCAAACCGCCTATAAAGTAATAGGCCTCTTTACTAAGACCCTTGACATCAGCCTCATCTTCAAAAACATTTTTACCATTCTGC
>JBJENU010000312.1:0-6168 GCA_051880355.1 Lachnospiraceae bacterium
AAATAATTGCCGTAATGCTGCCATACATAACATAGTAGTTTCCGGCGTGTTTTATATATATCTGGAAAAATATGGTGAAGATGTACCAGCCCACAGTACAAAAGCATGCTCCCGGGAATTGCCACAATAAGGGCACGTTTCTGTTGGGAAGCATCTTATACATAATCATGTTGAAAATTATCAGAATGCAGAAAAACAATAAAGTCCTCATACTGACAATGGATTCAAATATAATGCCTGCAACAGGGAAAAAGCGGTTAATAAGCTGCTCTATCTGGTCGCCGAATACCATTATGAACATACTTGCAGTCATCATAAAAACGAGAAGCAGGGTATTGACAAGTGCATTGATTTTAGTAATGATAAAACCTCTTGTCTCTTTGCGTTCAAACATATTGTTAAGGCCCCGCATAATTGAGGATACACTTTTAGAGGCTGCCCAGAGAGTAGCAACGGCAGTAACTATGGTAAATTCAGTTGTTGTCCTGATAAAAATTTCATCAATTATATTTTTGAGAAAGTCTCTCATATCAGAAGACAAAAATGAAAAGAAATACCCAATTACCTCCTCATACCTGATGGGAAGGAATCGCACCAGTGTCAGAAGCAGCATAATAAATGGAAAAAAACTTAAAATCATGTAGTAAGAGGCTTGGGCAGAGTATTCACCAAGCTTTTTATTGTTGTAGAACGAGATAAAATCTAAAATTGCTTTTTTAATGGTTTTAATGTTTTTCATGTGTTGGGCTTCCTTTATTCGTGGTGTTGACTGTTAGCAATAACCTTTTTTATATTTTATCACATTTTACTTGCAATAAGCAAAATATTTAGGTAAAATATTTTAGGATTGTAAAAATAGGTGTATTGTGCCAATTTGACAGGAAGGTTGTAAAATATGGGAATACCCGTTAAGCTTATGGTGTTTGAAGGTCCGCTGGATCTTTTGCTGCACCTTATAGATAAGAACAAAGTTAATATATATGATATTCCGATTGTGATGATAACACAGCAGTACCTTGACTATGTCAATGAGATGGAAAAGACTGACCTCAATGTGGTAAGTGAGTTTCTTGTCATGGCTGCAACGCTGATTGACATTAAAGCAAGAATGCTGCTTCCTAAGGAGGTTAACGAGGAGGGACAGGAAGAGGACCCACGTTCCGAGCTGGTGGAAAAACTCCTTGAATATAAGATGTACAAGTATATGTCACTGGAGCTTAAGGACAGGCAGATTGATGCACAGCGTTCCCTTTACAAGAAGTCAACTGTTCCTGATGAAGTTTCAAGCTATACACCGCCGGTTGACCTGGATGAACTTCTGAAGGATATGACCCTTGCGAAGCTCAATGTGGTTTTTCAGGAGGTTATGAAGCGTCAGGAGGACAAGATTGACCCTGTGCGCAGCCAGTTTGGCAAAATTAAAAGAGAAGAAGTCAGTATGGAGGGTAAGCTTGTTGAAGTTAAGGATTTCCTTATGAGGCATAAGAAGTTTTCTTTCAGGGAACTGCTTATGGATAATAAGAGCAAATTATCCACAATAGTTACTTTTCTTGTTGTGCTGGAGCTTATGAAAACAGGCTTTATTGAAGCAAGGCAGGAGGGTACCTGCAGCGAGATTTATCTTGAGGTGCTTAAGGACCCTTCGGAAATTAACAGTTTAGAGAGTGAAGAAAATGGAAATTAATAAGATAGAGGCCGCAATAGAGGCTGTACTTTTTACCTTTGGCAGCTCTGTTGAGGTGGAGAAAATTGCCCTTGCCATCGATATGGATGTGGAGACGACCAAAAAAATTATTCACAATATGATGGACAAGTATGAGAATGAGGACAGAGGAATTAAAATAATTGAGCTTGAGAATTCATTTCAGATGTGTACCAAGCCGGAATTTTATGACAATCTGATTAAGGTTGCAAGCCAGCCCCGCAGATATGTGTTAACTGATGCACTGCTTGAGAGTCTTTCAATCGTTGCATATAAGCAGCCTGTGACAAGGCTTGAGATAGAAAAAATACGTGGCGTAAGCTCTGACCACGCAATAAGTAAGCTTGTGGAGTACGGGCTGATAGAAGAAGTGGGAAGACTTGATGCACCCGGACGACCAATGCTTTTTGGAACTACAGAGGAGTTTTTAAGGGCATTTGGAGTGCAGTCCATTGAGGAACTTCCGGTAATAAGTACGGAACTTATGGAAGATTTTAAGGAGCAGGCCCAGCAGGAGGCTCAGCTTACTCTTGATATTTAGGGAATAGGAGAATTATCATCATGGAAAGAAAGAATGCATGGGAAAAGTATACTCCGGCTGATTTAAAGAAGGTTAATTCTTTTGCTAAGGATTATAAGGAATTTATTTCAGAATGTAAGACGGAGAGATTATGTGTAAAAAAGGCTGTAGAACTTGCCGAAGCAGCAGGCTACAGAGATTTGCAGGAGGTTATTGACAAGAATCAGAAGTTAAAGGCCGGTGATAAGGTCTATGCCGTTAATATGAAGAAGTCAATTGTGCTTTTTAACATTGGTACAGAGCCTATGGAGAAGGGTATGAACATTCTTGGCGCTCATATTGATTCGCCGAGACTTGACCTGAAACAGAATCCTCTCTATGAGGATACAGGTCTGTGTCTTTTGGATACACACTATTATGGCGGCGTTAAAAAGTATCAGTGGGTGGCAACTCCACTTGCGCTCCACGGCGTTGTTGCCTTGAAAAATGGTAAGGTTGTTGATATCTGCATTGGCGAAGATGTACAGGACCCGGTTGTAGGTATTTCGGATTTGCTCATTCATCTGGCTGGTAAGCAGATGGACAAAAAAGGTAACAATATTGTAGAAGGCGAGGATTTGAATATCCTTGTGGGCAGTCAGCCTCTGGTTGAAAAGGGAAAAGATAAAAAGGATGCCAAGGATAAGGTAAAAGCCAATATTCTTGCACTTTTAAAAGATAAGTACGGCATTGAGGAGGAAGACCTGGTTTCGGCAGAAATTGAGGCAGTTCCGGCAGGACCGGCAAGAGACTACGGTATTGACAGCAGTATGATTATAGGCTATGGCCATGATGACAGAGTATGTGCATACCCATCTCTTATTGCCCAGCTCAATGTAAAATCATGCAAATACACCAATGTAACACTTCTTGTTGATAAGGAGGAAATCGGCAGTGTGGGTGCAACGGGTATGCATTCAAGATTTTTTGAGAATATGGTTGCTGAGGTTATGGACAGATCAGGACAGTATTCTGAACTTAAGCTCAGGAGAGCACTTACTAATTCAAAGATGCTGTCATCTGATGTAAGTGCTGCTTATGACCCTAATTATCCGGAGGTAAGTGAGAAGAAGAATACGGCATACTTTGGTGAAGGTATGGTGTTTTGTAAATATACAGGCTCAAGAGGTAAAAGCGGCTCTAATGATGCCAATGCTGAATTTATGGGACACTTAAGGCAGATTATGGATAAGAGCAAGGTGTACTACCAGACCTGCGAGCTTGGTAAGGTTGATGCAGGTGGCGGCGGAACAATCGCCTACATTCTTGCCAACTACGGCATGAATGTAATTGACTGTGGCATTGCAGTCCAGAATATGCATGCACCTTACGAGGTTATCAGTAAAGCTGACCTCTATGAGACACTGAAGGGTTATGAAGCCTTTTTAAAGAATGCTTAAGGAGAATTTGAAGCTTATATGAAGTGGAATAAATATACCATTAATACTACAACACAGGCAGTTGATTTAATCAGCAGCACACTTATGGAAGCAGGTGTTGAAGGTATCGAGATTGAAGATAATATCCAGATTACCAAGGAAGAGGCAGGAAGTATGTTTGTTGACTTTTTGCCGGAACTTCCGCCGGACGATGGCAAGGCAAAGGTTAATTTTTATCTGGACAGTGAAGGAGATAACTCTGAAATTCTTGAGGCGGTTAAGGCCGGACTTTGTGAGTTAAAAAGTTTTACCGATATTGGTGATGGTTCAATCACCACCTCGCAGACAGAGGACAAGGACTGGATTAACAACTGGAAGCAGTATTTCCATCCTTTTTCAATCGGCAATCTGATTATTAAGCCAACCTGGGAGCCGGTTACAGAGGATATGGCAGGTCATCCGGTTCTTAACATTGACCCGGGTACAGCCTTTGGTACCGGTTCACACGAGACAACACGGCTTGTAATCAGGCAGCTGCAAAAGTACGTCAGGGGCGGCGAAGAGGTTCTTGATGTGGGCTGTGGCAGCGGCATTTTGTCAATTGTGGCATTAAAGCTGGGTGCAAAGCATGCCTTTGGAACTGACCTTGACCCTAATGCAATTATTGCAAGTCACGAAAATTCAGAGGTTAATAATATTACACCGGAGCTTTTTGAGGTGGTTGAGGGCAATATCATCGGTGACGAGAATATAAGGAGTCAGGCCGGCTTTGAGTGCTACGATATTGTGTGCGCCAACATTCTGGCTGATGTCCTTGAACCACTTTCGGAGACAATTACCGACCATATGAAGCCGGGAGCGTATTTTATCACATCCGGAATTATTGATATGAAGGAAAATGAGGTTAAGGAGTATTTTGAGAAAAATCCTCTCCTTGAAATTGTTGAAATTAACCATGATGGTGAATGGGTTAATATTACAGCAAGAAAGCGTGGTTAAATGTATCACTTTTTCGTAGAGCACAAAAATATTACAGACACTGAGATTTTTCTTGACGGAGCAGATGTGAACCACATTAAAAATGTTCTCCGCATGAAGGTTGGAGAGCAGGTGCTGCTAAGCAGCGGGGACAACTGCGACTATCTGTGTGAGATTTCAGAGATTACAGATTCGCAGGTTCGGACAACTATAATTAATATGCAGGAGAAAAGTCACGAGATGCCTTGTAAGGTGGTGCTTTTTCAGGGACTTCCCAAGGCTGACAAAATGGAGCTTATTATCCAGAAATGCGTTGAATTAGGTGTCCATCAGATTGTTCCGGTGGCTATGAAGCGCTGCGTGGTTAAGTTGGACGATAAAAAATCTGAGAGTAAGATAAAGCGCTGGAATGCAATTTCAGAAAGTGCTGCAAAGCAAAGCAAGAGAAGTATTATCCCTGAGGTTACCAATGTGTACAGCTACAGGGAGGCACTTGAATACGCTGCCACAATGGATATGGTGCTTTTGCCTTATGAGTGTGCAGAGGGAATGGATGGTGCAAGAAAGCTTATCTCCCGGATAAAACCCGGAATGACAGTTGGCATTTTTATCGGGCCTGAGGGCGGATACGACCTGGCAGAGCTTGAGATGGGCAGGGAAAAAGGATTTAACATAATGACACTGGGCCCAAGAATTCTTAGGACAGAAACTGCGGGAATGATGATTTTGTCAGTAATTGGGTTTGCTATTGAACCGTAAGATTTAGGAAGGCAGTTATGGAAGCATATTTAGATAATTCAGCTACAACCAGAGTTTATGAAGAAGTCATAGAGCTTATGAAAAAGACTATGGATGAGGATTTTGGCAATCCGTCTTCAAAGCATATGTGTGGCGTAAAGGCAGAAAATTATATAAAACAGGCAAAGAAAATTATTGCGTCAACCCTTAAATGTGATGAAAAGGAAATTTTATTTACATCGGGCGGCACTGAGTCTAATAATATGGCAATTATAGGTGGCGCCTACGCCAATAAGCGTGCAGGAAAGCATATTCTTGTGTCGTCGGTTGAGCATTCTTCAGTAAAAGAGCCAATGACTTTTCTGGAAGAGCTTGGCTATGAGGTTGAATATTTACCGGTTGATGATAAGGGAATTGTGAGTCCTGAGGCAGTGGCAAATTCACTAAGACCTGATACAATTATGGTAAGTGTTATGTATGTCAATAACGAAATCGGAACAATTGAGCCGGTTGAAGAAATCGGCAAGGTTGTGAAATCATTTAATCCAAACATACTCTACCACGTTGATGCAATTCAGGGTTATGGCAAAATGCGGGTTGTACCTAAAAAGCTGGGGATTGACTTATTGTCAGTGAGCGGACACAAGATTCACGGGCCTAAGGGCTCAGGTTTTCTCTACATAAAAGATAAAACCAAGATTAAACCACTGATTTTTGGCGGCGGCCAGCAAAAGGGTATGCGTTCCGGTACGGAGAATGTTCCGGGAATTGCAGGGCTTGGAAAAGCTGCTGAGATAGTATACAAGAATCTG
>JBJENU010000313.1:0-6088 GCA_051880355.1 Lachnospiraceae bacterium
ACTTTATTTGTTTGGGAACTGTTTAAGGTTATTGATTTTTTTGCTAAAATAAAGTGTTAGGTTACATACTTAATCACAGGGGAAAGGGGAACATAAAATGGATATTGAATTGTGGAAGGAAATTCTTTCACCGTATGTGCAGGCAGTGGACGAACTCACACTGAAATTCCGGCATATGATAAGACAGTACAGGGAGAAGGGACTGTATTCGCCTATTGAACAGGTAGACGGAAGAGTTAAAACAATTTCAAGCATTCTTGAAAAGGCACAGAAAAAGAATGTGCCGGTGGAGCAGATTCAGGAAAAGATTGAGGATATTGCCGGTATAAGGCTTATATGTCAGTTTGTTGAAGATATTTACAGTGTTGTGGATATTATTGAGAACAGAAGTGATATGACAATCAGAAGCAAGAAGGATTATATCACCAATATGAAGCAAAGTGGATACAGGAGCTATCATATTATAATTGATTATAAGGTTGAGACTGTTAAAGGTACAGTGGAAATTCCTGTTGAGATACAGATAAGAACTATGGCAATGAATTTCTGGGCTACCATAGAACATTCTCTCCAGTATAAGTATAACAGAAATATTCCTGAACATATAAGGCAGAAGCTTAACCATGCTTCTAATGCCATAAAAAGGCTTGATGATGATATGTCGTCAATTCACACAGAAATTATGAATGCACAGAACAGATAAGGATTAAAGATTATGGAATTACCTATTAAGTACACAGAGACAATGAAAAATATGCTTGGCCCTGATTTTGATGATTATATTGACAGCTTTTCGGATAAGAGGCTGTATGGTCTCAGGGTTAATACTCTTAAGATATCTGTTGAAGAGTTTTTAAAGATATCTCCGTTTGAACTTGAGCCTATTCCATGGATTGAAAATGGATTTTATTACAGGGAGGAAGATAAGCCTGCCAAGCATCCATACTATTTTGCAGGTCTTTATTACATTCAGGAGCCAAGTGCAATGACTCCTGCCAATGTACTTCCGGTAAGTGAGGGCGATGTGGTCTTTGACATGTGTGCAGCACCAGGTGGCAAATCTACTGAATTGGGAGCAAAGCTTAACAGAACCGGACTTCTTGTATCCAATGACATCAGCGCTTCAAGAGCCAAGGCTCTTCTTAAGAATATAGAGGTCTGTGGAATTCCAAATGTAATGGTTATCAATGAAGACCCAAGCACTATTGCAGATCGGTATGAGGGCTTTTTTGACAAGGTTTTGATTGATGCGCCGTGCTCCGGTGAGGGAATGTTCCGCAAGGACAACAAGCTTATTAAGGCCTGGGAGAAAAATGGCCCTGAGTTTTATCATAACATTCAGAAGAATATTATTCTCTATGGCGCCAAAATGCTAAAGCCGGGAGGAATGATGGTTTATTCAACATGTACCTTTTCGGAGCTGGAGGATGAGGAATCCGTTATGGTATGTCTTAAAAACTGCCCTGATATGGAGCTGGTTGACATTAAGGGTTATGAGGGATTTTCCCATGGTCTTGCCAATAATGATGAGAGGAAGGAAGCACATCTTGAAAAATGTGTAAGAATTTTTCCTCACAAAATGGCAGGTGAAGGCCATTTTGTGGCACTTTTTAAGAAAAAAGACCAGGGTGGCTCTTACGGTCATAATTCGGGGCCTTCAAAAACCAGAATTCCTGCCCAATTACAGGAATTTCTGAGTAAAATTAAGATGCCGATAGATGTCAATGATATTGTAATTGACAGGGAATGGGTATATGCAATTCCAAGACAGGCAGGGGACACAGGCAGACTAAGGAAGCTGCGAAGCGGACTTCTTCTGGGGGAGCTTAAAAAAGACAGATTTGAACCCAGTCAGGCCCTTGCCATGGCTTTAAGAAGTGATGAATACCCTGATATTATTAATCTGTCTGTCAATGATGACAACGTAATTAAGTATCTTAAGGGTGAGACTATAGACGTTGACAACCCGGATAATATTAAGGGCTGGTGTCTTGTGTGCGTTGACTCATATCCCCTTGGCTGGGGTAAAATAAGCGGCACCACAATTAAGAATAAATATCTTGCCGGATGGAGATGGATGTAATGGCTAATATTCGTTTAGATAAATTTTTGGCAGATATGCAGATTGGCACTCGCAGTCAGGTGAAAGAAATAATTCGCAAAGGCAGGGTAGAAGTTAACAATATTAAAGTTATGTCAACTGATGCAAAAATTTCAACAGATGATAATGTAAAAGTTGATGGAGTTGACGTAAGTTACGCAGAGGTTGAATACTATATGCTTAACAAGCCGGCGGGAGTATTATCTGCCGCCAGAGACAAAAAGCAGCCAACCGTCCTTGATTTGATACCTTCAAAGAAGCGCAAGGATTTATTTCCTGTGGGAAGGCTGGACAAGGATACTTATGGACTTCTTCTGATTACCAATGACGGTGAACTGGCCCATAAGCTGCTGTCACCCAAAAGCCATGTTGACAAGGTTTACTACGCAAAAATTAACGGACTGGCAGATGACAACACCATAAAAGCTTTCAGGGAGGGAGTTTTTATTGAGCAGGATGTTAAGACAATGCCCGCAGAGCTTGAAATTATCAGCACTGATACGGATTTAAACCAATCGGAAATCAGGCTTACAATTCATGAAGGAAAGTTTCATCAGGTTAAAAGGATGTTTGAAACCCAGGGGATGGAGGTTACTTTTTTAAAAAGGCTTTCCATGGGCAGTTTAGAACTTGATGAGAGTCTGGAGTATGGACAGTACAGACCCCTTACACAAAAAGAGATTAATGATTTAAAGGATTTGACACGATGAAGGATTTTTTGCCTGTTTCACAACTTGATATGAAAAAAAGAGGCTGGGAACAGTGCGATTTTGTCTATGTTATAGGTGATGCTTATGTAGACCATTCATCCTTTGGACCGGCTATCATCAGCAGGGTTCTTGAGTCACACGGCTACAGGGTTGGCATTATTGCCCAGCCGGACTGGACTAAAAAGGAAAGCATTACAGTCCTTGGAAAACCGAGACTTGGTTTCCTTGTGTCGGCCGGCAATATGGACTCAATGGTTAATCATTATACTGTTAATAAAAAACATCGCCATGAGGATTTTTATTCACCGGGCGGAAAGGCAGGCTGCCGTCCTGATTATGCAACAATTGTTTATTGCAACCTTATTAAGCAGAGCTACAAGGATTGCCCGATTATAATCGGCGGTATTGAGGCCAGTCTGAGGCGTCTGTCTCATTATGATTACTGGTCAGACAAGGTCAAGCGCTCAATTCTTATTGACAGCGGTGCCAATATTATTTCCTATGGCATGGGTGAGCACTCCATAGTGGAGATTGCAGATGCATTAAACAGCGGAATTGCCGTGGAGGATATTACCTTTATCAGAGGAACTGTTTATAAGGCTAAAAGTCTTGATAATATTGATGATGATGCAATTATTCTGCCGGACTATGATACCATAGTTTCTGATAAGAGAAAGTATGCAGAAAGCTTTTATCAGCAGTATCTTAATACGGATCCTTTTACCGGTAAGGTGCTTGTGGAGAAATGCAAGGAAAAGCTTTATTGTGTCCAGAATCCCCCGGCAATGCCGCTTACCATGCAGGAAATGGATGATGTGTATGGGCTTGACTATATGAATGCATGGCATCCTATGTACGATAAGGACGGCGGTATTCCGGCATTTGGTGATATCAAGTTTTCTATTACAAGCAACAGAGGATGTTTTGGCGGCTGCAGCTTTTGCGCCCTTACCTTTCATCAGGGAAGAATTGTTCAGGTAAGAAGTCATGAATCCATTGTTGCTGAGGCAGTTGAGATGACAAAGCAGCCTGATTTTAAAGGGAATATATATGATGTGGGAGGACCTACGGCTGACTTCAGGGCTCCGTCCTGCCATAAGCAGCTTGTCCACGGCACATGTAAAAACAGACAGTGTCTTTTTCCTTCACCTTGCAAGAATCTTAAGGCTGACCACAAGGATTATCTTATTCTGCTTAAAAAACTAAGGGAAATACCTAAGGTTAAGAAGGTTTTCATACGCTCGGGAATCAGGTTTGATTATGTGTGTATGGAAAATGATGATACATTTTTAAAGGAGCTGTGTAAAAATCATATAAGCGGGCAGCTCCGGGTGGCACCTGAGCACATAAGCGACAATGTGTTAAAATATATGGGTAAGCCGTCAAACAGTGTTTACCGCCAGTTTTTAAAAAGGTATGAGAGAGCCAATAAGTTAAGCGGAAAAGAACAGTATGCAGTTCCTTATCTTATGTCCTCACATCCCGGTTCGACTTTGAAGGAAGCTATTGAACTGGCTGAATATATAAGGGATTTAGGTTATATGCCACAGCAGGTGCAGGATTTTTATCCCACACCTTCAACGCTGTCGACCTGTATGTATTATACAGGCCTCGATCCAAGGACAATGAAGCCTGTATATACCCCTGTGAAGCCTCATGAGAAGGCTATGCAGAGGGCTTTGATACAGTACAAGAATCCTGAGAATTATGAACTGGTAAGGGAGGCATTAATTTCCCAGAACAGACAGGATTTAATTGGTTTTGATAAGAAATGTCTTATTCCTCCAAGGAAGATTGTGCATACCGAAAGGAGCAACCATGGGAAAAGAAAAACAAATAGCCATAATAACAGGAGCGTCAAGGGGAATAGGTAGGGAATTTGTAAAACAGATTGCCCAAAGGTATCCCGGCTTTGATGAAATGTGGGTAATTGCAAGAAGAATTGACTTGCTAAATGAGTTACAAAAAGAATTGCCACACAATAAAATTGTGCCCATGTCACTGGATTTATCAAGGAATGAGGATATTAACAGACTTAATGGTGCGCTTTATGAGTCAAAGGTCAAAGTAAGGCTTCTTGTTAATTGTGCAGGATATGGCAGGTTAGGTGCTTTTGAAGAAAATGACTGTGGTACGGAAGTAGGAATGATTGATGTTAACTGCCGCGGACTTACGGCGGTGACCCACGTTGTTTTAAAATATATGGGGGCAAAAAGCAGAATTATAAACCTTGCAAGTGGGGCTGCATTTGTGCCACAAAAAGACTTTGCAGTTTATGCTGCAAGCAAAGCTTATGTCGATTCTTTTTCAATGGGGCTTAGGGCTGAACTTATGAAAAAAGGCATAACTGTTACCAGTGTGTGTCCGGGACCGGTTGATACTGATTTTTTTGCAGTTGCAGACCCGGAGAATAAGACGAAGTTATATAAGAAGCTTGCAAGGGTTTCTAAAGAAAATGTAGTGAAATACGCACTTGACTGTGCAAGATACGGTAGGGCAAGAAGTATATACGGGCCGGTTATGAAGGCTGTATATGTATTTTCACACTTTTTGCCATAAGGAGAGGCTATGGGAAAAATTCAAAAAGGACAAAAGGGCTATATTGACAGCCAGAAAAAAGTAAAATTGTTGTTATGTATAGCCGGTCTTGTGATTATTCTGGCAGATTTTTTTACAGGTCTTGCCATTACAGGAACAAGAAAAAATTTATTTACGGTGGTTGCAATTTTGCTGGCTTTGCCGGAGGGAAAATTTCTTGCAACTTATCTGGTGTTTTTTAAACACAAGTCCACGCCTGAGGATTTTATTGAAAAAGTTGAGGCCAGAAATCTGAAATACAGCGTGGTTTATGACTGCGTTTTTTCTACCAGAGAAAAGGTTGTGCCGGTTTACGCATCGGTGCTGGGACCTGATTTTGTGCTTTGCTACACCAATGCTGCAAATATTGACAGAAAGCAGTTTGAAACTAATCTGGAGGAATTTGTCAAGGCGGGAAAGGTTAAGGTCAAGGTTTCTCTTATGACTGAGGAGAAAGCATTTTTTAACAGGCTTGACCAGCTTGCAGCAAGTGACGGCAAAATAAGCGATTATGACAAGGAAACAATTGATATGGTAAAGACTTCGGTTCTTGCCATGTGTATGTAGTATGTGATTATGAAGGAATTAAGAATTACTGATTTGGAGGCGGGCCAGCGTCTTGACAAGTATCTTGACAGATATTTAAGTAATGCAGGCTCAGGCTTCATATATAAAATGTTAAGAAAAAAGAATATTACCC
>JBJENU010000314.1:0-6040 GCA_051880355.1 Lachnospiraceae bacterium
CATTGTTTGGCTCGTATTTTGGTTCGTCGTCGACCGGGAATACAAGCTCTAATATGACGATGTTATCTGATCTGGCAAGTATCAGGAATGGTTCATATGGTAAACTGCTCAAGGCTTATTATGGCGGTAATAAGACAGCAGAGAAGATGTTAGGCTCCAATGCAACGACGGCAGCAGCGGACAGGATTAATACAACAAAGATGCGTGACAGCGCATCAGAGCTTAAGGATGCAGCTGTGGCTTTAACTGACACAAGCAAGAAGAATTCTCTTTTTGAAAAGAAGGAGATTAAGGCAGAGGATGGCACAATAAGCAACGATTATGATCGTGATGCTATCGGCAAGGCGATTGCAGAATTTGCCGATAAGTACAACAGCTTTATCGAGGCGGCAGCTGACTCTGAGAACAATTCGGTTCTTAGAACAACAACCAATATGGTTAATTATGTCAAGGCTAACAAGAAGCTTCTTGGTGAGGTTGGTATCAGCATTGGCACTGATAATAAGCTTACTGTGGACCCTGCAAAGCTGGCAGAGTCTGATATCAATAAGGTTAAGACATTATTTAACGGAAGCGGTTCTCTTGCCGGAAGCATAGCAGGAAGTGCAACTCAGACTTATAATCAGTCGGTATCAGCCCTTGCAGACAAGAGCACATATTCCCAGAACGGAAAGTATTTATACTCAGGTTCTACATATAATCAATATTTATAAATTACTAGAGAGGTTATTTTCAATGACATTATTAGAACAGTGGAGAAAGCTCGCATACGAGACAGAGATGGATAAGAAACAGGCAAGTATTTTCTGGGGAAGTTATTTTAACCAGGAAAAGGCTATCTATGAGCAGATTCTTGCAACACCTGATGCTCCTGTGGAAGGAACAGTTAAGGAATTGGCAGAGAAGTTTGGTGTTGAGACAATGCTTATGGTTGGTTTCCTTGATGGAATTAACGAGAGTCTCAAGACTCCTAATCCAATTGAGACGATGGATGAGGATACGAAGGTCAGCCTTGATTATGATAAGGAAAGTCTCTACTACAATATGGTAGGAGCGAAAGCAGACTGGCTTTATGAACTTCCTATGTGGAATGAACTTCTTGATGAAGAGACACGCAAGGCACTTTACAGGAAGCAGAAGCTTTCGGGCACTGTTATCAAGGAGAAGAAGATTGAGCGCAACGCTCCATGTCCTTGTGGTTCAGGCCTTAAGTATAAAAAGTGCTGTGGAAAGTAATATATGTTGAGGCATTAATTAAAAGGCTGGTCCGTTGTGTTGGGATCAGCCTTTGTTTGTAAGTTGTTATTCATTATTTTTTATTCTGTTATACTCATCAACATTTTCAGGAGTATATCCCAGCATAATTCCCAGATCTAATTCCTTGAGGAACTTAAGCAGTTCATCGACGACTTCCTTATCATTTCCACGGAACTTGTACCGGTGATTGTTACGGGTAATTACACGGAGGGTGTAAGACAGCCATGAAACAACTAATACATTATAGTAAGTGCTGTGCTTATACATCCAGACAATATCCTTAAGAGGAATTATGGCCGCATTAAAATTAGTAATGTAGATAAAATATCTGGCGGTAATAAAAATTGTATCAGACTCGAAAATCAGGGCTGTTTCAAATTCCCTGGCGGCCCTTAAAATATTAAACCTACGCTCCTTGTGATGCCCAAGGGAATAGAAGGTGTAAGCATAATCGGGACGCACTATATTAAATATGAGAGTCAGGATACTTGCAATAACAAATACCAATGCCAAAAGCATAAAGACAGCCATAATAAGCATAAGCACATTGTGGTAATCGGCACGGCTCAGTATGACATCCATAGTTACTGAACTGATGCCTTCCTTAGTCCATCCAAGGTCACGGGCCATAAGTGCCAGCAAATCATTGTAATTATCAGGCTGGAATATAAGCTTGCCTGTGACAGTATACTCTTCAAGGCTGTCAGGAACTTCGTCTGAAAATTTATCAAGAATATAAATTCTGCATTTACCATTGTCAAGACTGTAAAAATAGTGCCCCTTTACGGAAGACCCCTGCATATAGTCGTAGCCTGAATAGTAGAGCTTAGGTACGGTAACCTGCACATAGCGGTAACCGTTGCCATAGTGGGTTGCAAGATTCTGGTCGCTGCCAAGATTGACAGGGAACAGTCCTTCCCACATAGAAGTAAGGTCAGCGGTTACAATAAGCAGAATAAGAATTACAACCGGCAGAATGAGCTTAAATGCATTAACTTTTCTAATCTGATTAAATAATTTACGATATTTCAAAATTGTTCACCTGTTCACAAAAATACACTGTAAGTATATTACATTTTTATAAAATAATCAAGCTTGCTTTTCTGATAAAAAATTGGTAGGATAGTAAGGTAGTAAAATTTTTTGGAGTTAGTATGGGTTTATTTGAGGATAATAATACATACACCGGGTTTGCCGGTGTCTATGATAATTTTATGGATGATATTCCGTATGAAGCATGGTCATCATTTGTGAAAAATCTGCTGGAAATATATAATGTATTCCCGGGGGAGTCACGAATTGCTGAATTGGGCTGTGGTACAGGAACCATGACTAAGATTTTTCTGGACGGCGGATATGACATAGACGCATCGGATTTATCAGGGGAAATGGTTGAGCTTGCCAAAAGGAAGTGTGAAAAATATTCAGGACACGTCAGCTTTTCCCAGGCAGATATGCGCAGCTTCAGGCTGAAGGAGCCGGTTAAAGGCATAATAAGCCTGTGTGATTCAGTTAATTATCTTGTGGAGGATGGCGACTTGGACAAGCTGTTTTCCAGTGTGAAGGCTAATCTTACGGATGGCGGCGTATTCATTTTTGATTTAAAAACAAAGTGGCTGTATGAAAATGCCATGGCAGACAATACTTTTGCAGAGACAAGAAGTGACTGCGCTTACATCTGGGACAATTATTATGATGGAGAAACAGGGATTAATGAATATGCCCTGACACTTTTTCTGGAAAATGAACAGGGCAGCTATGACAGGTGTGAGGAGATTCACCTGCAGAAGGCCTATGAGCCAAAAGATATTAAGGCAGCGGCCGAAAGAGCAGGCGTTATTGTGGAGGCCATATACGGTCAGGAGCCTTTTGAAAAGCTGTTAAAAGAAGACGAGAGAATGTTTGTGGTTATTAAGAAACCGGAAAGGAAATAATATGGCAGAATATAGAGATTACGTGGTAAGAGCCACAGCGGCCGGCGGTCAGATAAGGGCCTTTGCCGCAACAACAAGAGATTTGGTGGAGGAGGCAAGAAAGGCCCACAATATGAGTCCTGTGGCCACAACTGCGCTGGGACGTCTCCTTGCAGGCGGAGCAATGATGGGACAGATGCTCAAAAACAAAGATGACCTGCTTACCATTACAATTAACTGTGACGGTCCCATTAACGGAATGACTGTAGTTTCAGATGTTTCCGGAAGAACCAAGGGATATGTCAATAATCCTGATGTGATGCTTCCTGTCAATGAGCAGGGAAAAATTGATGTTGCAAAGGCCATGGGACTGGGAGTTATGAATGTTATCAAGGATATTGGCCTAAGAGAGCCGTACGTTGGACAGACAATCCTTGTTACCAGCGAAATTGCAGAGGACCTTACTTATTATTTTGCAAGCAGTGAGCAGGTTCCTTCAAGTGTGGCACTTGGGGTGCTTATGTCCAAAGATAACACAGTAAGCCAGGCAGGCGGATTCATAATCCAGCTTATGCCGGGTGCTTCTGATGAGATAATTGATGAACTGGAGAAAAAGATTAACAGCCTTACCTCAATTACAACCATGCTTGAAAAAGGTATGACACCTGAGGATATACTTACCTATGTGCTGGGTGACTTTGAACTTACCTTTTATGGACAGACACCGGTGGAATTTTACTGCAACTGTTCAAAAGAGCGTGTTGGCAAGGCTCTTATGAGCGTAGGAAAAAAGGATTTGCAGGAAATGATTGACGATGGTAAGACAATTGAGGTCAACTGTCATTTCTGCAATAAAAATTACTATTTTACCGTTGATGAATTAAAGGAAATGCTGATGTAAAATATTGACAGTCAAAGTATCTTGTGATAGAATGTTAACAGGCGTAAAGCCGACAATTTATTGGAGGTACTATATATGAAAGGTACAGTAAAGTGGTTTAGCAACCAGAAGGGTTACGGATTCATTTCTGCAGAGGATGGCAAGGATATTTTCGTACACTTCTCAAAACTTAACATGGAGGGCTTCAAGACTTTAGAAGAAGGCGCAGCAGTTGAGTTTGACGTAGAAGAAGGCGAGAAGGGGCCACAGGCAGCTAACGTAACAAAATTATAATCAATAAGTTTTACAGTGTGCCTTTTTTAATATATAACTATGAACTCATAGATTTTTAGTAAGAGAAGTATATTGTTTCACAAGTGATTATGTGGTGCCACTGCAATGGTAGTGGCACTTTTACGTTGTATGAAAGGAGATTTTATTATGATAAAAGAACTTCCGAAGGGAGTAGAAGGTTTTTTAATAGCCGGAGGAATTGTGCTTATTTCTACACTTTTTATTATCCTTTTTCTTAATATAAAGAAGAATAAGGGAAAGGTTGTCCCTATTTTTATAGGCGCAGCAGGATATGTTGTGTTTCCGGTTCTGGGTTATAACATTGTTGCATCACTTATTATGGCCCTTCCGGGTGTAAGGGATATGTATAATGATGGTGTCGCATCGGTGTCCATAGTTTTAAGTATTGTCACCGCTTTGATGTTTACGCTTGGAAGAATTGTAGCTGTTAAGGTTATGACTATCAACGGATATACCGGCAAGGGAAATTTTTATAATGCAGGTATAGGTATCAGTCTGGGAAATATAGTTGTCTTCGGTATGTCACTTATATCTCTGATGGTGTGGTGCAATGCCATTAATCAGGAGGGCCTTCAGGGAATACTCAGCAGTCTGCCGGCAGAGGAAGTAACATCAACATGGAATTCTATTGAGCCGCTGTTTACGTATCATGTGGCAGCTTGGTTTGTCATGTCACTCAGTTACGCCATTGACATTCTTTTGTACGCATCACTTACATGGCTTGACGGATGCGTGGCAGTGGGAAAGCTTCCTAAGATATGGCATCTTTTCGGCGGACTTATGAACTTTGCAGTAATACTGCCGTTTGATTTGTACGAGGGCTCTAATCTTGCAGGTTTTGTAGTGCCTTTTGCCGTTAAGTTTGTGTTTATGGCAGTGGTGGTGTTTATCATTGCAAAATATACCAGCCGTATTGATGATGAAGAGGTTATGAAAAAGAATGTTAAGAAAATGCCTAAAATAGGCAATTTAAGTAAATTATAATACGAAACTGATATTGACATAAGATGATGTCAGAAGAGGTATGCAGTATGGATGAAACAATAAAAGGGTTAAGTGCTTCCAAGGTAGAGGAGTTAAAAAAACTTGGCAAGGTCAACACGCCTGTTGACCCTCCGTCCAAATCTATTAAGCAGATAATCGCAAGCAACGTATTCACTTATTTTAATCTTATATTTGCCGTACTTGCAGCTCTGCTTATTGTGGTGGGCTCTTTCAGGGATTTGACTTTCGTCCCGGTAATTGTGAGCAATATGCTCATTGGAATTATTCAGGAAATTCGTTCAAAGAGGGTGCTTGATAGGATATCAGTGCTTAATGCCCCAAAAGCAACAGTAATACGTGATGGAGTAAAAACAGTTATCAATGCTGAAGAACTGGTTGAAGGTGACTGCGTTGTTTTTGCGGCAGGCAATCAGATTTGTGCAGATGCAGTTGTTGTAAGCGGTAATGCATTGGTTAACGAATCACTCCTCACAGGTGAAGCAGATGAGATTTCCAAGGCTGCCGGCAGTGAACTGATGTCAGGAAGCTTTGTGGTATCAGGAGAGTGCGTTGCCAGACTTACAAAAGTTGGTGCGGATTCTTACATTTCCAAGCTTACCCTCGAGGCAAAGGCTATGAAAAATAAACAACAGCCGGAGATGATAAGAAGCCTTGATGTCCTTGTAAGAAC
>JBJENU010000315.1:0-6019 GCA_051880355.1 Lachnospiraceae bacterium
GATACGTGTACGCAAAGGGCAGGAATTTCGGACTTATAACAAGTGATTTTGAGTATAAATATGGTGAATATTCCGATGGGGCATTGGATGCTGCCGGAAAAACGGAGGCGCTTTGCTTATTGCAACAGACGGCAGTTACAGGAGATAACCATCTTATATATGGTACGACAGCATTTGATAGTTTTGACGAAATAACTCCTGTTACAATTTTACAGGACGGACGGGCTACAGTGGAAGGCGGTGAAGTAGCACATGCTGTGCGTATCCTGCCATCGGCAGACATACTGTCCCTGTTTTATGGTACAGGCGAAGGCTTGAGAATAGGCTGTACTCCGTCAGACAGGAGTATTAGCACAGTTCCTTATGAGATGCAGACAGACAAGTGGAGAATCAGGGGAAATGAATTACAGCTGGATGCAGGATTTTCATTTTCAACTGCAGCCAATGTTGTAATGTGTTTGACAAATGAAGCTGTAATAAGAATCAACGGGTCTGATGAGGATGTCCCTGTAAAGCTTACATATTCGGGAAATAAAAATAATGCATATGGTTTATATTGCTACAGGTCAGTCACATTTACCGGAAATGGTCACCTTATAATTTCAGGCACAGATGAAAACAGTACACTTGCAGGCGCAATTTCTACTACAGGGGATATGACAGTTGACCTTAATGAAAACGGAAGAATTGACTGCATTGCCGACACAGGGTATGGTACGGCAGTAGATAACTACCAAGGCAAATTAAATATGCTTTTTGGAACATTGTATGCCAAAGGCAATAGCTGTGGAATCTATACAGATGCAATCAATTACACCGATGGTTATATATATGCAACAGGAAGCGAAAGCGGCGTTACCAGTAGGACACAGCTTCCGGACTTCTGTATTGTTAAAGGAAGTACAGTAACAGACAGCTTTACAGATATGTCTGAGACAAATGTTGTTGTGAGAGAAAGCTGGGGTAGAATTTATTACGATTTATATGTCGGAGAGGAACCGGCTAAGTCTGTTTACGTTGCAAATGGAACAACCCACGATAAGGAGTACCGCTCGCTTTACTTTGATGCCAAAACAGGCAGGCTCTACACCATAGATTCAAACTTCAAAAAGCTTCCATATACGGAGCAGACCGACAAATGGACTGTTGACGAGAGCGGCGCACTTGTATTAAAGGATGGATTTTCTTTCTCTACAACTGCTGACAGTGCATTTATTATCGATAAGGAAGATGCTGTTTTGAGAGTGGAAGGAAATGTGACAATAGAACAGTGCTCAGAAGCGTTGGGAAATGACTATATCCAAAGTGTAATTAATGCTTACAGGTCATTGACCATAGAGGGAAATGGAACACTTAATCTTATCAAGAAAGAAATAGCAGATACATACAGCTCATATGCCATTCACTGTGAAGATGCACTTGTAATTGATATGGGTGATGAAGGCATCATCAATGCCACAGTGGAGGATAAACGTGAGAATTCAGGTAATTCAGTTGCGGTTCTTTCAGGACAGCTGATATTAGAAAACGGAACCTTAAATGCCAGGGCCGGTGCATCAGGAAGTTACGAAAGCCTGGTGTCAATAGGTGTTCTTGTTCTCTATGTAGAGGACGGACTTAATATTTCCGGCGGAAAGCTCAATGCAACAGGCAGGGATTATGCCGTGGGTGTCCGCGATACCTATCAAATAGCTGACAATATGATTTCAGGCGGAAATGCACAGTACAATGCCGCAGACAGAAAAGATGAGATTAGATTAAATTCTCAGAAGAAGACCTGCAGTCTGATATCTTATTTTTACACATTTGAAACTGCAGAGGGAAACAACATTTTAAGCCTTTCAATTTCTGAGAAGTCAGGAGAAACTGATGCTCCTGTAACGGGAGATAATTCCGGCATTTTGTGGATAATTCTTCTTATGCTGGCTTCGCTGTCCGCTGCTTGTGTCTGTGTGACCTGTGCTGAAAAATAATCCTGTAAGACCTTGATTATTCTGTAAATTGCTGGTATAATTATTCATAATGAGTATCGTGAACGTGTTGGAAATAATTCCAGTAATTAAGCAGGAGTGAAATATATGAAGAAGGTAAAATTAACGGATTTAATCAGTGTTGAAGCCCTGCAGCAGATTCAGGACGGATTTTCCAGATATACCGGTATGGCGGCTCTGACTACAGATGCGGACGGCGTGCCTGTAACCAGAGGAAGCGGCTTTACCAGATTTTGTATGGAAATGACCCGTAAGTCTAAGAAGGGGTGTCACAATTGTGAGGAATGTGATAAGAATGGTGCTTTGCTTACCCTGAATAATGGTCATGCCACAGTTTATGACTGCCATGCGGGGCTGACTGATTTTGCGGCGCCTATTATGGTGGAGGGCAATTTTATAGGAAGCTTCATTGGCGGGCAGGTGAGAACGGCGGACGTTGATGAGGATAAGATGGAGCAGACGGCGCTTGAGTACGGACTTGACCCTAAGGAGTACATTGAAGCGGCTAAGGAGGCTACTTATCTGACAGATGAGGAGGTTGAGAAGGCGGCTGTATTTCTGGAGGAGATTGCGGCCAGTCTGTCGAGTCTTGCTTACCGCAACTATGTGGCTCTGCAGGAAAGTAAGCGGATGGAGAATGCGGCTAAGTCTCAGACTAAGTTTGTTATGAGTATCACAACTAACATTGAGCGTTCCATGGACAGCTGGATGGAGACTGTACAGAAGGCCATTGATGCCACCGGAGATGAGAAGGTTCGTGAACTGCTGGTTCAGGTGAAGAATGAGGGCTATGAAAGCAGAGCTAACATCAGGGATGTGGTTGATTATGTCCGTATGTCTGCCAAAAAGGTTGAGATTGAAGAGACGGACTATCGTGTGCAGGAGCTGGCACACCAGATTTCAAAGGCTATTGCTGACTATGTGGAGAAGAGACAGATTGGCTTTTCCATAGTAATTGACAAAAACGTGCCTGAGCATCTGTTCGGAGATGCGGGACGTATCGGTCAGCTGGTTAACAAGGTTTTGAGAATTCTTCTTAACAGGAAAAAGGAGGGCGAGATAGTTGTACATTTGTCAACTTATCAGGTTTCCTATGCAACTATGTTAAGAATTGATGTGACCGATATTAAGTCTAATTTGTCCGAAAAGGACAGGAAGGTTTTGAGAGCCAATGCCGCAGATAATAACCGTGAGAATGCAGCAAATGAGGATGAGAAGAGCCTTGGGATTTCTCTGGCACGGCTTTTGCGGCGCAATATGTCCGGCACGTTCTATTTTGAAGAGAACGGTGGCGATGTGGTGATGAGAATTGATTTGCCACAGCTGGGGTTAGGAGGTAATCACTGATGAAATTAGAGTTACTTCAGGAAGTGTGTGATTCCCTCAATATCGGAAGAGTTGATACACAGATTTTTATAACCCGGGACGAGGAAAAGGTTGTTACTGCTTTTGATGGCGGAAATGCTGATATGGACAGTTGCGTGGAGATAGGCGTGGATTTAAGAAGTGGTGAAAGGGTTGTCCACAGTATATATCCCCAGAAGGGCGCCAGACTTGAAAATGATGACAAGTTGCAGCTTTTTGCAAAAATGCTTAGTACATATGCACAGGCCGGTATGCCGGAGGTTAATCCTTTTTTTGATTCAGGTCTTGGGATTTACAATATGAGCTTCTTTGCAAGAAAGACGGAGGAGATTATACAGCGGTCAGAGATTTCTAATTTTGGCGTATGCTTTTTTAATCTTAAGAATTTTTCTGCCGTCAATGACAGGCTGGGCCGCGAACTGGGAACGGCTGTTATGAAAAAGTTTATTACCATGCTTCAGGATAAGCTTGGCAAGGAAAGCTTTGTGTGCAGAGTGGGCGGAGATAATTTTATGACGCTGTTTTGCAAGGATAAGCTTGAGCTGATTGAGGAGCATCTTAAGGGAACTGCCATTACATATGATGAAGCTCTGGGTGAGCAGATTATGGTTGCGGCTAACAGTGGCTTCTATATGATAAATGATGACAATGTGAAGCTTACAGACATACTTGATCGTGCAAGTGCGGCGTTAAAGACTGCCCAGGAGAATCCTAAGGAGATTGTTGCTTTTTATGATGAAAAGATTAAGAGGAGAAGTGAGCAGGCTAAGAAAATAGAGGGTATGTTTGAGGCTGCCATAGCCAAGGAAGAGTTTAAGGTGTACTATCAGCCTAAGGTTAAGCTTAAAAGGTACAGACTGACAGGCGCGGAGGCTCTTTGCCGCTGGCAGCATGACGGAAAGATTATTCCGCCTAATGATTTTATTCCGATTCTGGAGCAGAGCACTCTCATATGTGCACTGGATTTCTATATGCTGGAGCACGTTTGCCGCGACATAAGACAGTGGATTGATGAGGGCAGGGAAGTTGTAAGAGTTTCGGTTAACCTGTCCAGAAGACATATGGGCGATGTGAAGCTGCTTGAGAAAATTGTGGATGTGATTGACAAGTATAATGTGCCACATGAGTATATAGAGATTGAGCTTACGGAGACTATGACGGATGTTGCCTTCAATGATATGAAGGAACTGGTGTATGGACTTCACGAATATGGCATACACACGGCAGTTGATGATTTTGGTGTGGGATATTCTTCCCTTAATCTGCTGCGCCAGATTCCGTGGGATGTTATCAAGATTGACAAAAGCTTCCTGCCTGACGTTATGGAAAAGGATTCTGAGCAGTATGCCATGCTGAGCCATCTGCTTACCATGCTTAAGGGTATGGGCTTTAAGTGCATTGTGGAGGGTATAGAGACAGTTGAGCAGGTAAAAATGCTCAAGGAGAATAATTGCTATCTGGCCCAGGGCTTCTATTTTGACAAGCCGTTGCCTAGGGAAGAATTTGTAAAGAGACTTAGAATTTCAGAGGTGTCATAAGATGAACATAAGAAGGGCACAAAAGGAAGATGCAGACCGGATTCTGGAGCTTTTAGTGCAGGTTAATAACGTACACAGCAAGAATCGTCCTGACTTATTTTTGTGGGATAAGACAAAGTATACAAGGGATGAGCTGCTGGCGTTGTTTGATGATGAGCAGAAGCCGGTTTTTGTTGCTGTTGATGGGGAAGAAATTGTGGGCTATGCGTTCTGCGTGTTTATTTCCCATGTGAAGGATAATAATTTTCCTGATATTGTGACACTTTACATTGATGATATATGTATAGATGAGAATGTCAGAGGAAAGCACGTTGGCACTGCAATTTACGAGTTTGTGAAGGAGTTTGCCAGAAAGTCAGGCTGTTACAATATCACGCTCAATGTGTGGGATAA
Source organism: Lachnospiraceae bacterium (assembly GCA_051880355.1). Taxonomy (GTDB): domain Bacteria; phylum Bacillota; class Clostridia; order Lachnospirales; family Lachnospiraceae; genus JBJENU01. The sequence goes on from JBJENU010000315.1 coordinate 5,288, forward strand.
GAATGAACCTGCCATTGCTTTCTATGAAAAATGCGGTTTCCACATACAGAAGTATGGTATGGAGGTTATTTTATGAGAAGTTTTTGGATAAAAAGTATTGTCATTTTGGCTGTTGCTTTGGCGGCGGTTGGTTTTGCAAACTGCACTGAGGCCTATGCGAAGGATGCCGATGGCGATTACGTTGTAATTATTGACCCGGGCCATGGCTCTGGGGACCCGGGAGCAGGGTCTCTTGGCGGAGGCTATGAGGCGACTTTTAACTGGAATATTTCCGTTGCACTCAAGGCTGAGCTTGAGACTTATGCGGGAGTTAAGGTTTACCTTACAAGGGGAAGTGCGGAGCCTTTTTCAAATTCGGGAAGAGGTCATTTTGGCGAAAATCTTGGCGCAGACCTGGCCATAAGTATCCACAATAACAGTGGCGGTGCCGGAAGCAGGAGCGGTATTATGTGCTTTGGAACCGTTGATTCCAAGAATAAGAGTAATATCCAGTCTCTCAGTTATTATATTGCGGCTGAGGTTGCTCCTTATGTGGGCTTTGGTACTTCTGATAAGGGATACACTAACAGGGCAAGTGATTTTGTGGACGGAAGTTCTCTGGTTAATTTTTATACTTTTATTGATGAGGCTACTAAGGCGGGTATCCCGGCAATGATTATTGAGCACTGTTTTCTTGACTTAAGCTGCTGCGGGCGAACGGGCTGCTCGCGGACAACGCCGCGACGGAAGCGA
>JBJENU010000316.1:0-6017 GCA_051880355.1 Lachnospiraceae bacterium
ATAAGACCAAGGTTTCTAACTTCAATACTTTTACACTGGAATGCAGCAACGCCTGCAGTATATAATGTAGCATCATCACCGACACCTTCAAATGTAACATTAGATGCTGTCTTTACACCAATTGCATATGCAGAACTCATATCTGAACATACAAGACCATCCATTGTTACCTGACCGATAATACGAATGGCAACAGGCTGACAACTGTTCTTATCCTTGATAGCCTGTGTAATGGCTGCCACACCTGTGTACTCAGTACCCTTAATAGTCATCTTGACAGTCTTTTTATTTTCTTCTGTTACATAAAGAACTGTAGCATTTGACTTTAATGTACCGTCATTGTTATAAGCACCAATACCTGCACTTGCAGCACTTGAACCACTTGCAAAAGCAAATCCGCTTCTGTCATGTGCCTCAACCTTAAGTGTACCTGTAGTTGCCGTAACCGAACCGCTTCCGGTCACCGCCTCAATCTTAAGTACATAATTACCAGCCTTAAGACCGAGTGCATCCGCTCTCCAGTAATTTGGATACTTCCTGATAAGCTCATTATCGAGCTGAACATACGCCGAGTCGGAAGCTGAAGCTTCTTTTACGTATACTTTGTAAGCTGTCGCACCGCTTACAGGTGACCATTCAGCATAAGCAGTCTCAAACCAGCCTGCTGCTTCTGTAATGGTAATTGAGGCTGCCTTAGCCTCTTCTGCAGAAAACTGCAGAACTGTTGTGAAAATTAACGCAAACGCCAGAATGAATGCTGTTATCTTTTCACACACTCCCAAATACCTTTTTTTCATAATCCTTCTCCTTGAATTATAATTAGTGCGATATGGAATCATATATCCCAAATAACACCATTCTAATTATAGTCCCATCCCCATACAAAATCAATATATTTTGTAATTTTTAACAATTTTGTCTATTTTAAACAACTTTTTTTGTGAAAAAAGCACAAGAGAATTCTCCTGTGCCTGTACTTAACAACTTACTCCCTGACCTGTCCTCTTAAAATGGCAATCACTGTCATCACCATTATCTTCACATCAAGCAGGAGTGAAAAGTTTTCTATATATAATAAGTCCCAGTTAAGCTTGTTTTTAAAATCCGTATCGTAGCGTCCGTGAACCTGTGCATATCCGGTAAGTCCGGCTTTCACTTTATTTCTTAGAGCAAATTCAGGATTTTGTTCAACAGCCTTTTTTATTCTTTCCGGTCGTTCAGGGCGGGGTCCCACAATACTCATATCACCTTTAATAATATTGACAAACTGTAATGTTTCATCAAATTTTGTGGCCCGCAAAATCCTGCCTGTCCTTGTAATTCTTTCATCATCCTTTTGTGCAAGAACTGCGCCATTTTTCTCACTGTCTTCAGTCATACTCCTGAACTTATATAAGGTGAATTCTTTCATATCTTTTGTACAGCGTCTCTGTCTGTACACAATCTCCCCACCATCTTCAAGCTTAATTGCAATTGCCGCAATAAGCATCAACGGAGACAATACAACCAAAGCAATCGCTGAAGCAACCACATCAAAACATCTCTTAATTATTGCATTCACGCCGCCAATGCCAAAATTAGTATTGTAATATACAGGCGTATCACCATCTTTTGCAAGACCCGCTGACTTAATAAGAATATCTCCCGGTTCCATGGTAATGTATACCAGTTTCCCATTCTCAAAACAATATTCGAGCAATTCAGTCTTTTTATGATAATCAGCCTTCTTAATATATATTTCATCGTACTTATCAACCTCATTGCAAATTTCTGCGGTGCTGCTGTTATCAAAATGTTCATCAATATATAATCTTTTAATATTTTTCGGATGCAATTTTCTTGCCACCCTGTTCATAATAAAATAAACAATTGTTATGGTAACAATATTGGCAATAACAAGCAGTACCAGGCTCAGCCAGAGCTTTGCCAAATCTTCTTCATTATAAACGGCGCTAAGAAAAAAGCCCAGAATAAAATCAATTACAATTGTTCTGAAAACAAGGCTTAATTCGGTTTCGTACCTTAAATATACACCACTATTGTGAACATTTCCCAGAAACAGGAGAATAAATATCATATAGCCTGCATATGAAAAAACAAATTGTGATGTATTCATCTCATTTACCACATCAAGGATACAGCAATACTCAAATCCAAAACAAACCACTAAAAGCAGCGTCCTTAAAAAGCCGTATCGCCTTCGTGTGACAATAATTTTTTCTTTCATTATCTTTCCTCTAAAACCTGCTTGATTTTATTTTTAGCCTCTTCAACCGTTGCCATATTCGGTTCTGTAATATTGATACTTACGCCCGGCATTGAATAAGTAATACCCATCGTACCGGTACCTGTTACTGTGTAGTCCTCCACAACCCACTCTCTGTCATCTGACAGCTGCATTCTTACAAGACTGTAAATATCCTCAGCCGTCATATTTGTCTGGAATGAACCGGAAATACTTTCAAGAACACTGTCATAATTATAAAGCATATCGGCTGAAGTAATTTTCTTAATCATAGCCTTAATAACTGCCATCTGGTTCCTGCCGCGCTCATAGTCTCCTGCCGGGAATGCGTGACGCTCTCTGGCAAATGCAAGAGCTTCTATACCATTGAGATGGTTAATGCCAACGGTATAATGCTTAATAGGTTCCACAGTAAAATCAAATTTTGATTCTACATCAATGCCTCCAAGGTTATCGATAATTTCTTCAAAGCCGCTAAAATTCATTTTTACATAGAAATCAATATCAATTCCTCCATAAAAAGTCTTCAATGCTCCCATAGAACATTCCACACCATAAAGTCCGGCATGGGTAAGCTTGTCTCTTACTCCCTTGCCAATCGGAAGAGTAACAGCCATATCTCTCGGAGTATTAATCAGCTGTATGTGTCTGGTTTTTGTATTGACCACGGCCAGGATATTAACATCACTTCTGCTCCTTGTTCCAACCCAGCCAAATGTATCAATACCGCTGAAATACACAACAAAAGCATCAAGGTTTGTTTCATGTTCAGGAACAATATTGATGTAGCTCTTAATATCCGCAGAATAAATTGTCTTAACATCCTCAGAAAAAGTTTCGTAGCCTTCAATCTCGTCAATCATAGCTATATAAGCCTTATTGATTACTATTGCATTAATGGTCCTTGCATAAAGTGCATCAATCATTTTAAACTTATCATCAAACTCATCAAATCTTACGTTGCCTGCGTTAGTTCTTATATCATCAAGCACCTTGCCGGTAGCTTCCGAGTCACTGTCCATAATATAGCCTACTGCATACTGGTTAAGATCAGTAAGATCCTCCACCCTGCTGTCATTTAATACAACGATGACCATCTCTGTCACATTCTCGCTGCCATTATCCACAACATTCTGTACCGTCTTATCAACTTTATTTACGGCAGAGGTAACAAACACAAGTACAACCGTAAGAAATACAGACAATACCACCATGCCGATACCAAAGCCCAGATTCCTTGTTGCCAAAAATGCCACAACATTAAATGCCACAATGATAATGCCGAAAATTATAAGATATTTCACAGGCAGAATATTCATTTTTATAAGCTTTGTGCCAAGAAAAATCACAACACCCAGCTGCACTGCAACGGCAACCAGCATAATAATCTTCAATGGCAGATTCTTAACGTTTTTCATACTTTTAACCCTTTCCTAAATATTAACATTAAGATTAAATAATCTCTCTACTTTCTTTAAATATTTTTCCTTATTGGAAGCGGCCACAAGCATAGGTGCATAAGCATCCCGCCCGCTTATATTTCCATACAGAGTAATTCCTCCAAAATTAGTTTTATAATCCCTTACAAAATCAAGAATTCCATGCTGTATCTGTTTAATTCCCTCTATATTGTCATCGTAGCTGCCAAAATTAAGGACGGCACCGCTGCCATCATATCCAAATCCCGTGAACTGCTTTGTAGGTGACGACAACAGAATTTCCCAGAAAACATTATAATCCTTGTTAGGATTATGCTTTTTCAACAAATCTCTGTTATGCTCCTGTGAGTACATATAAGAAACAATCCTGCCGGTTCTTAAAAAAGTCTCGCAGGCTTGTGGTTCCGCGTTGTGGACGGTATTGGTTCCTGCAACAATACCAACTACCCGGCATCCAAGCTGCCACACCTTTTGCGACAGATAATCAAGCGAATATGCTCCGCTTCCGGCCCAGCCTATATCAACTGCTGCAACTTTTCTTGAATTTCCCAGTACATTTTTATAATATTCGTATGCGCCCTTGTGTTCCGGCTCGTAATGCACAAGAACCTTTTCCCAATTGTCCTGAAGATATTTTCTGACTATTTTTACATTCATTTCATTTAGTTTTTCACTCACAGGCAAATCTCCTGCCATATCTTCAAGTTCCATTGATTTCAGTGCCTGTCCCACCGTCACCCCACTGTTGACCTTATGCTCCAGAAACCTTCTGAAATAATCATACCTGTTGTAATCAGCCATAAGCTTTGTTGCAGCCTTCCGTGACCAGTATACATATTCTGTATCCTCACCCCCATAAATTATATCGTAAGCCTGCTTTAATATATCTCCATCCCTTGAGAGAAACAAAATCTTATCAATATCATTGCTGCTACAGTACCTGTTAATAAAATTACAGTAACCGTACACAAAAATTCCGCCATAAACATATCCAAACTCATATTCCGGATTATTTGGAAACATTCCGCAGTACAGCCTGTTATTCACAATTCCTCTGTAGGCGCCTCCTATAACCGGTGACATATCATAACTTCTGTAAATCGGTGCATCTTTGTTGACATTTTCATAATAGAAGCTGTAAAATCCGGCCTTTTGGGCCATTTTTACATCACTTACAGGGTTGTCTCCCACATGGGCCACTTTAAGTCTGTCATCCTTTATATACTCTTTTACAACATCATAAAGCTTGCCTTCATATTTATTTTTTTTGTATTCGCAGGACACAAAAAGCTTTTCAAAGCCTGTATAACCACAGCTGTTAAGAAGCTTCACCAAAAACTCCCCATCAAGATACATATCTGAAGTAACTACAATTCTCTTGCCGCTCTGACGCAATACGTCATAGACCTGTTTCATAAAAGGATTGGCATAGCAGAATTTGAGTTCAGCATTTTTTTCAGTTTCCATGGCATCTGCCTTATTAAGCCCCATTTCCTTTTCCATCAGACTGTATATATCTTCAAGTGAAATCTCGTAAGAACCGCTTTTCTCATTTTCAAGCAGTCTTGCCTTGTGTTCAAATTCCGCCCTGATTCTGTTAAAATCCATTACGCCAAGCTCATTTCCAACATAAAAGAATATATCTGTCGGTTCCGAAAAAGGTCTTAAAATCAAGGTGTCAAATATATCAAAAGATATAACATCAAACTTTTTTAGTCTTTCCGTCCATTCATCAACGCTATAAATTCTGCCTTCGCAGCCCGGTGCTTTCAGTTTTTTTTCTTCATACATTACGCCTTCAGGAATATCCCCCAAAAATCTGCAAAAAAGCACATAGTAACAGAAATTAAGCCACAGCAGATAAAACCATGAAAAAACCTTTTTTATGGAAACAGTACCGTTATGTACCTTATGATACCTGTAGCTGATTCCGGCATGTCTGTTAACTAATCCGTCATATATCCTTCTTCTCATAATATATCCTTTTCTATTCTAAACATCTTCTAACCAAATCAAGGGCATAATCTGCTGCATTCTCCCTTATTTTCTGTCTGTCACCCGTAAAATGACATTCTTTTACGACAGTACTGCCATTATAACAACAGCCTATATATACCAGTCCCACAGGTTTACCCTCCTCAGTTCCCGGACCTGCAACTCCCGTAACAGATACGCCCACATCTGCCCCGGATCTTTTTGCACATCCTCCGGCCATCTCACCGGCAGTCTGTCTGCTCACGGCACCATATTTATCAAGTGTATCGTTACTCACACCAACCATTTCAGCCTTAGCTGTATTGGAATAAGTTATAAAGCCCTGTTCAAAAACCGAA
>JBJENU010000317.1:0-6014 GCA_051880355.1 Lachnospiraceae bacterium
AAAGCTTGGAAGCGGATTCTCGTTGCGTGCATATGTATGTATAAATCTGCCTTCACCGGCCTTTGGATTGTCATATGTAAATGTATATCTGTTACAGCAGCTGTCATCACCATTGTCGCTCTTAAGAATTGACATTGCATAATCATACTTGCCATCTGCAATATTCATAACACCCGAAATTCTCGGTGTGAAGTTAGGGCCATCCGGCTCAAACTCCCTGATTCTTAATGACTGCTCAAAAGTCTGTCCTGCTGCCATTCCGTCATAAATTGTATCAGTCTGGTCACCGTTGGTAACAATTGTACTGTTGTTAAGAACACGCACAGGCGCATAGATAATAAGACTTGGGTCCTCTAACTTTGCAGGGTCAAAAGCATGTGTACGGATTCCCATACCATCCTCCACAAACACTCTGTTGCGGCTGTTGGAGCTTCTTCCCATAATAAAATATGCAGTAACCGCCTTGCTTCCGTCTGCGCTACGTCCAATAACGATACCTCTTCCCGGGTATGTATTGCTGCTTAATTCTTCTCTAAGAGATAACTTGTTCATGTCGTCCTCCGTAATATAAATTATTGATACTTTGCCTGACTTTCTGCTACAAGCTCAGGGTCTTCAAAATAATTAATCTTTATTGCATTTTTAACTTCAGTAAGAGTTGCCGCGCCAACCTTTCTTGCCTCTTCGCTGCCTTGTTTAAGCATATCGTAAACAAAAGGAATCTGCTTCTCATACTCAGTTCTTCTGGCCTTAATCGGTCCTAAAATATCAAGAAGCACGCTGTAAAGGAACTTCTTAACCTTCATATCGCCAAGACCGCCTCTCTGATAATGTGCCTTAAGCTCATCAAGGCTTGCATAATCAGGTAAAAACATCTCAAAATGTCTTGGCTCACAGAAAGCATCAAGGTATGTGAACACTGTATTACCTTCAATCTTACCCGGGTCTGTAACCTTAATGTGGTCAGGGTCCGTATACATATTGCGGACCTTCTCCCAGATTGTGTCAGCATCATCTGCAAGATAAATGCAGTTGCCCAGAGACTTACTCATCTTAGCCTTGCCGTCTGTGCCCGGAAGTCTTAAACATGCCTTGTTGTCAGGCAGGAGAATGTCCGGCTCAATCAGCGTGTCACCATATACAGAATTAAACTTTCTTACGATTTCCTTGGTCTGCTCAAGCATCGGAAGCTGATCCTCGCCTACGGGAACTGTTGTGGCCTTGAAAAGTGTAATATCAGCAGCCTGACTGATAGGATATGTAAAAAATCCAACCGGAATGCTTGTCTCAAAGTTACGCATCTGAATCTCTGATTTTACGGTAGGATTGCGCTGCAATCTGGAAACCGTAACAAGATTCATATAGTAAAACGACAGTTCTGTAAGTTCAGGAACCTGTGACTGAATAAACATAGTTGTCTTTTCAGGGTCAAGCCCTGCTGCCAGATAGTCAAGCGCAACCTCTATAATGTTCTGACGCACCTTTTCAGGATTGTCAGCGTTATCTGTAAGTGCCTGAGCATCAGCAATCATTATAAATATTTTATCATACTCGCCGGAATTCTGCAATTCCACACGTCTTCTAAGCGAGCCCACATAGTGACCAATATGAAGTCTTCCTGTTGGTCTGTCACCTGTAAGTATAACCTTTGACATAATCTCCTCCGTTACTAATATCTTATCCTATAGCTTCCAAAACTTCCTGTTTTGACATAAAGCCCTGTGTCCTTGCTACTTCTTTGCCTTCTTTAAAAACAATCATAGTAGGAACAGCCATAACCTTCATACTTATGGCATAATTGGTATCATTATCAATATCTAATTTTACCACAGTAATGTCCGGTCTCTCAGCGGCAACCTGCTCCAGAACAGGGGCAAACATCTTACATGGACCGCACCACTGGGCAAAAAAGTCCACAACAACCGTTCCGCTGTTGCCTGCAAGAATTTCCTTTAACTGTGCTTCATTAACAACCTTCATAATACACTCCTTCTAATTCAAGAATAACGATACAACAACAAGGATAACACTGACAATAAGCATAATCTTGCCCTTCTTCATATCAGCATTGCGCTTAATAACGTCAGGATTATCAACCTGATTGCGCTTGTCAAAGTACAGATTCCACTCTTTTTTTGCTCTTGAATATATAACGAATCCGGCAAGCATCAAAACGAATCCAACCAGCATCATCACAAATCCAATACCGCCAATCAGCGGATTTGTACCATCCGTAAAAGGCAATGAAAAAATACCCATCTGTTCTTCCCTCCTGTATATTATCCTGCATATTATAAAAAATATACCCTGATGTTATTATAGCACAAAACTACTTAATAAGTAAATATATAAAATATCCTATATAACCAACAAGCATTGCCACACCGCCAAAACGTGTAAGCTTTTTCTTAGGAAGTACGCACACCAGCAGAAGCACTGCCGAAGCAATGGCAATAATTGTATCAACCATAAATTCAGGCTGGAACACAACAGGCGTAATAAGTGCCGTTGTACCTGCAACAAAAAGGATATTAAATATGTTGGAGCCTACAATATTACCTATGGCAATATCTGCATTTCCCTTTCTTGCAGCAATTACAGAGGTTACAAATTCAGGAAGTGAAGTTCCAAGTGCAATTACCGTAAGGCCGATGAATCTGTCACTTACACCGAAAAATTTTGCAATGTCAGTTGCCGAATCAACTGTAAGGTTACTGCCGCCAACGATAATTACAGCACCGCCCACAAGCATCAGAAGTTGGAGCCAGAGAGGTTTCTGTTCTTGTGTTTCCTCGACACTTTCTTTATTTTTGAGAGCCATTCTCAGCAGATACATAAGGTATACAATAAACAGTGCCCACATAACCACGCCGTCAAGTCTTCCAAGTTCATTATCAAATACGCCAAGAAGAAGGAAAACAGCCGTAATTCCTATCATAAACGGAATTTCTATTTTTACCGTGGATTTCTGCACCGGCACGGCAATAATCACCGCCGTCACACCTAAAATGACAAGTATGTTCATAATGTTGCTTCCCACAACATTACCAACTGTAATACCTGCATTGCCACCGATTGCAGAAGTGATACTTACAGCCGCCTCAGGTGCCGACGTACCCATTGCTACAATGGTAAGACCGATTACAAGCTGTGGAATACCGAATCTTGCAGCAATTCCCGCTGCGCCCTCCACAAACCAGTCTGCGCCTTTAATAAGCAGCACAAAACCTACTACCAACAGTACAAAAGACAACAAAATTTCCATAAACATTTACTCCTTCTTAATAAAATTCCGGGGTGGCAGTCGGCATCCGGACCTAAGGCATCCACCGCTTTGCGGTTCCCCTTAGGTCATACTAATGGAATCCTCCCACTTCGTGGGTCCCTCCTTTTGTGCCACGCCCTTCGGGGTGGCAGTCAGACCTAAGGAATCCTCCCACTTCGTGGGTCCCTCCTTTTGTGCCACGCCCTTCGGGGTGGCAGTCAGACCTAAGGAATCCTCCCACTTCGTGGGTCCCTCCTTAGGTCAATAAATAAAAAAGCGAGGCCTTTGTTGCACACTAAATACAACAAAAGTCTCGCTACTTAGTTGAGTTCCGGATTACCGGCTTACCCTGTAAGCCTGCAGTCGTATTGACGGAAACACAAACGTCAAAGCCTGGCGTTAACTACTCCCTTTCATTAATAGTATATTAACAGACCCGGATTTCTATGTCAAGTTTTTTTATTTATTATTAATATAATTTACCAGGCCCTCAGCTTTAATGATTTTCTGCATAAATTCAGGGAATGCCTGACCCTGGAATGATGTGCCTTTTGTCTTGTTGGTGATTACGCCGCTGTCAAAATCAACTTCAACCTCGTCACCGGCTTCAATTCCCTTTGAAGCCTGCGGGCACTCAATAATCGGAAGACCAATATTGATTGCATTGCGGTAAAAAATTCTTGCAAAGGTTTCAGCAATTACGCAGCTGACGCCTGCCGCCTTAATTGCAATAGGGGCATGCTCTCTTGAAGAGCCGCAGCCGAAATTCTTATCAGCAACGATTATGTCGCCTTTTTTAACATTTTTAACAAAATCCTTGTCGATATCTTCCATACAGTGGGTTGCCAGCTCGGCAGGGTCTGAAGAGTTAAGATATCTTGCAGGAATAATTACATCTGTATCAACATTGTCGCCATATTTAAAAACTGTACCATTTGCCTTCATTATAAAATCCTCCTAAAAATTAGTCCAACTCACAAGGACATGAAATCTTACCTGTTACGGCACTTGCAGCGGCTACTGCAGGGCTTGCAAGATAGATTTCAGATGTGATGTGACCCATTCTGCCAACGAAATTACGGTTGGTTGTTGATACGCATCTCTCGCCTTCAGCAAGGATACCCATATATCCTCCAAGACATGGACCGCATGTAGGTGTACTTACAACTGCACCCGCTTCGATAAAAGTTTTAAGAAGACCCTCTTCCATAGCCTGAAGGTAAATCTTCTGTGTGGCAGGAATAATAATTGTACGGATGCCCTTCTTAACCTTGCGTCCCTTCAAAACTTCGGCCGCAACTCTTAAGTCATCCATACGGCCGTTGGTACATGAACCGATAACTACCTGGTCGATTGCAATGTCGCCAACTTCATCGATTGTCTTAGTATTTTCAGGAAGATGCGGAAAAGCTACTGTTGGCTTAAGTGTTGACAAATCAATTGTGTACTCTGCATCATACTCAGCATCCTCATCAGCCTCGTACACCTTGAATTCTCTCTTAGAGTGTTCCTTCATATATTCAACAGCCTTTTCATCAACAGGGAAAATACCATTTTTTCCGCCTGCTTCAATTGCCATGTTAGCTATTGTAAATCTGTCATCCATTGAAAGATGTGCAATTCCGTCTCCGACAAATTCCATTGACTTGTAAAGTGCACCATCAACACCAATCATACCGATTATGTGAAGGATGATATCCTTACCGCTTACCCACTTTGCAGGCTTGCCAGTAAGATTGAATTTAATTGCTGCAGGAACCTTGAACCACGCCTTGCCTGTTGCCATACCGGCTGCCATATCTGTTGAACCTACACCTGTTGAAAATGCACCAAGTGCACCATATGTACATGTATGTGAGTCAGCGCCGATGATAACATCGCCTGCTACTGTAAGGCCCTGCTCCGGAAGAAGAGCATGCTCAATGCCCATCTGGCCAACCTCAAAATAATTAGTTATGTCGTGCTTCATTGCAAACTGACGAACGCACTGACAGTGCTGTGCAGACTTAATATCCTTATTAGGAACAAAATGGTCCGGAACAAGTGCAATCTTGTCTTTATCAAAAACAGTCTTAACTGTCATTTTCTCCATTTCATGAATTGCCACCGGGGAAGTAATATCATTTCCCAACACCAGGTCAAGATCAGCCTCAATAAGCTGTCCGGCTTTAACTTCACTAAGACCTGCATGTGCGGCAAGAATTTTCTGTGTCATTGTCATACCCATTTTACCAGTTTTCCTCCTGTAAATAAAAATCTTTATATATTGTAACGGATTTATTGTGATTTTGCAAGAGTCAATATAAATTCAAAAAGCCGATGCTCCATTACAGAAGCACCGGCTTTAATTCCAATCGTATTAAAATTAGTTGTTGATGAACTTGCTTGCTTCATCATTCCAGCTGTAGAGCTTTCTAACTTCTTCACCAACCTTCTCAGACGGATGTTCAGAAGCTAACTTTCTCATAGCCTTGAAGTGAACCTGTGAACCGGCATCAGACATATCAAGTAAGAAGTCCTTAGCGAATGTACCATCCTGGATGTCAGCAAGGATTTTCTTCATTGTCTTCTTAGTTTCTTCTGTGATAATCTTAGGTCCTGTTATGTAATCGCCGTATTCAGCTGTGTTAGAGATAGAATATCTCATACCTGCAAAGCCTGACTGATAAATAAGGTCTACAATAAGCTTCATCTCATGAATACACTCAAAGTATGCATTTCTTGGGTCATATCCAGCCTCGCAAAGTGT
>JBJENU010000318.1:0-5934 GCA_051880355.1 Lachnospiraceae bacterium
AGGGGGCTGATGCATAAAAGACTTAGAAGATGCCTGGGCAGATGGCAGTGTATAGTTATATCGGCACTTGCGTTTGGCATAACACACGGCAATATTGTTCAGTTTCTGTATGCTTTTATAGTGGGAATCCTTCTGGCATATGTGTATGAAATCTACAAAAATTTGTGGGCTCCTGTAATATTGCATGCAATGGCTAATTTAACGGCGGTTACTTTAGCTCCGTTAATCAATAATGTTGAAAGCGGAATCTTAAGAGCTCTGATTGTGGCACTTGAAATTGCATTGGCCTATGGAGCTTTGGTTCTCATGAATAAAAAGACAGCAAATAATTTGATTAGTGAGGAAAAATTATGAAGATTTTATCAGTAGCTATCCCATGCTATAATTCGGCTGCATATATGGAAAAGTGCATTAATTCTCTTCTGATTGGCGGCGAGGATGTGGAGATTATAATTGTTAACGATGGCTCAACTAAAGATAATACTGCTGAAATAGCAGACAGATATGCTGCAAAGTATCCTACAATTGTAAAGGCTGTTCATAAAGAAAACGGCGGTCATGGCGATGCAGTTAATTTTGGCCTTGCAAATGCAACAGGAAGGTATTTTAAGGTTGTAGACAGCGATGACTGGGTAGATGCCAACAGCTACAAAAAGATTCTTGCGACTATCCGTAAGATGATAGCAGAAGAGACCAATGTAGACATGTTTGTGGCTAATTATGTATACGAAAAGGTTGGAGTTACGCGCAAGAGGGTAATTCATTACCGCAATGTATTTCCTGTCGAGGAGGTATTTCACTGGGATACAGTAGGGCATTTTAAGATTGACCAGTATATCCTTATGCATTCGGTAATTTACAGAACAGAACTGCTTCGTGAATGTAAGCTGGAGCTGCCGAAGCATACATTTTATGTTGATAATATTTTTGTGTTTAATCCATTGCCGTATGTTAAAGATATGTACTATATTGATGTTAATTTTTACAGATATTTCATTGGCAGGGAAGATCAGTCAGTCAATGAGCAGGTTATGATTAGCAGAATTGACCAGCAGATTAGAGTTAATAAGCTGATGATTGATTATTTTGATTATGAGAATATAGAAGAACCGAAATGTCGTGATTATATGAGAAACTATTTGAGGATTATGATGGAGGTCTCTTCAATTATGTGTATTCTTTCAGATGACAAGGAAAAACTGCAGATGAAAGAAGACCTTTGGAAGTATGTCAAGGATAAGGACAAGAAGCTTTATAAAATGCTCAGATACAGTATGTTGGGATGTTCTGTTAATATTCCTACAGCTGCGGGCCGTAAGATTTCTAAGATTGGATATAAGGTGTTTAACAAGCTTATTGGTTTTAATTAATTACAAGGAGCAGAATGATATGATACTTGATTTGTTTAAATTAGATGGTAAGGTAGCTGTTGTCACAGGTGCCAATACAGGATTAGGCCAGGGAATGGCAGTTGCACTTGCACAGGCAGGTGCAAAGGTTGTCTGCGTTGCAAGACGTTCCTGTGAGGAAACAGAGAATATGATAAAAGAGTCTGGCGGTGAGGCTGCAACAGTGATAGCTGACTTATCATCGGTGGATGTGATTCCATCAGTCGTTGACGGAGCACTTAGGGCATTTGGACGGGTTGACATTCTTGTCAATAATGCAGGTCTTATTAAAAGGTGTGATGCCATTGAATATTCGGAGGAAGACTGGGACAGCGTTATCATGGTTAATCAGAAGATGGTATTTTTCCTTAGTCAGGCATTTGCACAGCAGTATATTAAACAGGGTGAAGGCGGAAAGATTATCAACGTGGCGTCTATGCTCTCATATCAGGGTGGTGTAAGAGTTCCTGCGTATGCAGCAAGTAAAAGTGCTGTTATGGGTATTACCAAGGCGATGGCCAATGAATGGGCAAAGTACAATATCAATGTTAATGCAATTGCACCAGGATATATGGCAACAAATAACACGGCACAGTTAAGAAGTGATGGTGAGAGAAGCGAAGAAATTCTTGCAAGAATTCCTGCCGGACGCTGGGGCACACCTGAGGATATGCAGGGCGCAGTAGTATGGCTTGCTTCAGATGCTGCCAATTACGTCAACGGCTTTACAGTGGCAGTTGATGGCGGCTGGCTGGCAAGATAATAATTAACACAATAATTAGGGCTGTAAATAAACTATTCGAAAGAGCGCTTTCGCTTAATTGCTACCATTCGGCAGCAAAAATCTTTCTCACAGTTTATTTACAGCCTATTTTAGTTTTGGTTGTCTAATTTTTCTCTCAGTCTGTTGAATCTCGGATTGAATAACAGAGCCGTGAATATGGCTGTCATTACAACCCCGCCGATAACATCAATGACAGAATGCTGCTTGATAAATACCGTAGATATACAGATTGCAATACTGAGTATAAAAGAAAAATATCTTATCCACTTATGCTCTTTTACATAGGCACATCCCCGTATTGTAATGTGAATGATAAGTGACACATATACATGGATGCTGGGAAACACGTTGGTAGGGGTATCTGCCTCGTGAAGATAGTTAATGAATGTTATAAAAATATTGCTTCTGTCTACATTTTCCGGTCTCAGGTTAAGACCGTTTGGAAAAATCATACAGATAATAAGACAGCATGACATTCCTATGGTCAGAGACAGCGCAAATCGCAAAAATTCAAAATTACTTCCTTTGTAATACATCATTATGCATGCGGCTGCTATGTAGAAAAACCACATACAGTACGGAATTACGAATATTTCCACAAAAGGAATCATATCATCAAGAGCACAATGTATTATGTGAAGATTGGGATGGTCCTCAGGAATCATATACTCTACAAGGAAGAACCATGCCACATATATAACCGCATAAGACAGGAAACAAAGTCTCCAGTGCTTTTTTAAAAGTGCTTTCAAAATTTCACCTCTTTTCGTAGCCTTTGCATTATATCACTTTAATATGAAATTTGCAACAATTTACTAATATTGCTATTTACAATGGACGATTAAATGTACTATAATTATAAAAGAGGTAGTATGTACAGAGGAGGCACGGGTTTTGCTTGACATAATAGTTTGTGACAGAAGTGGTATGGAAAAGCTTACGGCGCTTGAATATATACAGAAAATAAGACAAATGGGTATAGATGTTTCAATGCCGTCAGATGAAGCAGATGCACAGATTTATCCCGATAAAATATTTGCACCAGAATTTTTGTCAGGAGTACAATATCTTGAAGCGGTGGCAATAAAGGCAGGAATTGAAGAAAAACAGGTTCGAGAAGTAATTATGAATGCAGTAGCTGAATGTGGCTTTACCGGGCGACAGTTAAAGACTCCTGTGCGGGTATATAACATATATGAAAGAAAACGTTTACAGATTGCACAGGCCTTAATCGAGAAGAAAAAGACCTGTATATTTGATTTTGTTTTTGATGCTTTTGATGAGAATAATGTTGGTGTGGCACTTACTGTTCTTGCCCGGATGGCACAGGACACCAATATTATTATAACTGCGAAGGACAGTGCATACGCACATCAGCTGAATGGCCGGGTGTGGCGTATGGATGGAGAATAGATATGAGCTTTTTGAAAAAGGTTTTTGCAAGGACATTTTATATGACAATGGCCGAGAAAAACAGAATAATATATCGTTTCAGGTGTGGTAATACAAGACAGAGTGCCAGAAAAAATCCTGACTATTTCAGTGAACCGTCTCTTGAACTGGTTGCCACCTTTTTGGCTTTTGTAAGATTCTGGGTTATTCTGCTGGTAAAAAAATTGATTTATATCGGTGTGGTTGTGTACATACCGTATAATATTATGAATTTGGTTGTTGGCCATAATGCGTATCCTTACGAGTCTGTAATGTCGTACATATTTATAATAATGAGTGTGCTTTTTGGAAGTCTGATTAATCCATGGATGTACAGGCTTGATGTGAACGAAAAGAAATTCCTGGCAATCCTTGATGAAAAATATTATTTTTTCAACAGGCTGGTTATGCGTACTGCATCGGATGCAATTGGTTTTGCGCTGGCCTTAAGAATCTTCCAGGTGGGCTTCTGGCGGTATGGCTTGTGGATAAGCATTGCGGCGGCATTGTTAAGACCGGCGGGAGAGATAATTGCATATGGAATAAGGCAGAAAACTATACTTGGCAAAAAGGGACATAATTCATTTGTGGGAGTCTGCATGGCGCTTGCAGTAATTTTTGCCTATATTATGCCGGTTATTAATAAATCTGTGGGCCGCGGAGTTAATTTTTATTACGGAATAAGCTTTGCCATAATATGTATTATTGTATTTGCGGTATCTTTGCTGCTGTTTGTCACAGTTGTGGATTTTAAGGCGGTGTCACGGACAGTTTTTAAAGAATAATGATACCGATTTAGAAATGGAGGTGATTTAATTGAAGTCTGATAAGAATACAAAGGTTATTGCAGGATATGTAGTTACAGCTGTTTTGCTGCTGATTGTTGTGTGTGTCCTTGGATTTAATACATATGCAAGTTACAGGGCAGGTAAGATTGAAGTTAAATCACAGTATACATTTTATGTGGAACTGAATGATAAATACGAAGTGGCAGATAAAGAAAGTCTGCAGGATGAGGTTGTTCTGGTACCTGTTCCAAGTGGCGAAAATCTTAAAACTGCTGCAAAATCATGGATAAGTGAATATACTGCACAGTTTACACAGGGATTTATTCCGTCCTCAAAGGGGCTTAAGCGTGTTAAGATAGAGGATATTTCCATTCTTGATGACAGCAGCAAGATTTTAAAAATCACTTTTTCAGCAGATTTGCGTGATTCAAGTACGGAGTTTTTTGATTCGTGGAATGCAATTATTATGGACGGCAGAATTATCTGTGAGTGGATAGTGGAATTTAATTTTGTTCAGGAGGATGAAGGCTATTTAGTTGCTTCGGCTAAGAAAATCAGCAATTCAGATGGATTTTCCATTAACGACAACACATGGCATGTTGTAGATTCATTTAAAGAAGATAAGAAGAATGAGAGTGAGGAAGCTCTTTTCAGATACACTATTTCTAACCAGAACCTTAATGTCACATATGACGGAGGCAAAAACTGGACTACTGTGCCGGTTGATACAACGGCGCTGCTTGCAGGCGTCAACGGAAGAACTACTCTCGTTGCGGGCAGTTATATAATTAGTGAGAGCAAAACGGCGTTCCTTTTTGGCGGAACTAAGACGGGTGGTACAGATTATCAACTGACAGTTATATACTCCGATGATAAGGGGGCAACATGGACATCATCCCAGATAGCAGATGTGGATAATGTTACGGCAGCTTACATTCAGTTTATAACTGACAAGGTCGGTTTTGTTATATATGCTCATGACAAAGTTGACAAGAGTGAAAAAGTTGAGATTATGAAGACAACTGATGGCGGTGAGAGCTGGACCCATATAGGCAGGGCACCGGAAGAAAAAACAGTTAATGATATTGGTTTTGTAACAGAGTCAATTGGCTTTGTATGCTATGAAGGCACTGATAATAGTGCAGGACGTATGTATATTACAAGAGACAGCGGGGCAACCTTTGTAAAGGTAAATCTTCCTGAACAGACGCTTACGGACAGTGATGGCAAAAGCTTCGGACGCATATTTGTCAGATATCAGGTGCCTGTGCTTGAGGGTGGACGGCTCATTGCAAAGGTGTATGAGACTGAGTCAGGCAACTATAAAAATGGTGCTTACGCCCAGTTTATCTCCATGGATTTCGGTCAGAAGTGGACTTTTGATGGTTATTATCAGAAAGAGTAATAAAATTTTAAAAAAGTGCTTGACAAACTTATTTATATTTAGTATACTAGCAGAGCAGGTTCGAGTTAATTGAACCTGCATCTTATGGAATCTTAGCTCAGCTGGGAGAGCATCTGCCTTACAAGCAGAGGGTCACAG
>JBJENU010000319.1:0-5914 GCA_051880355.1 Lachnospiraceae bacterium
GCTTTCGTCATAATGGAGAGAGATAATGAATTTTTCACAGAAAATAATTAATTCTTCTGAGAAGTTCAGAGGAGTACTGGTAAAGGTTCTTCCAATGAGTATTCTCAGAAAAATAAAAGATAAGTTAGTTGACAGAAGCCTTGAAAAGGCACTGAAGGATGCAGGGACTTTTAAGTTTGAAAAGGAACGGTTCCCCAAGGGTGTCAATCTTATCGGCCCCATAAGGGCAGAGATGGGACTTGGCCAGAGCTGCAGACTTCTTGCAAATGAGTTGAATCATACAGATTTGGATTTTACAATCAATGATTATGTTCTTGACGGCAACTTAAGAGCCGGGGACCACAGCTGGGACGCCAAGGTTACAGACAGTCTTGAGTATGGTGTCAATGTGATGCATATAGAACCTCTGGATTTGGCCTTTGCCTATGAAAAGCTTGGAAGTAAAACCTGGGAAGGCCACTATAATATTGGCTTCTGGCTCTGGGAACTGGAGGAATTTCCTGAAAACTGGAAAAAGAGCCTTGCCCTTGTGGACGAAGTGTGGACACCTTCTGAGTTTACCAGCAGGTGTATCAGGAAGGTTACGGACAAGCCTGTATTTACAATTCCTTATTGTGTTACGGCACCGGTTAAAGAGGAGTACGACAGGGCATATTTTGGTATTCCTGATGACAAGTTTTTGTTTCTTGTAATGTATGACACCAACAGTACAATGGCGAGAAAAAATCCACTTGGTGCAATAGAGAGTTTTAAAAAGGCATTTTCGCCACAGGACACAGGTGTTGGCCTGGTACTCAAAATGAACAATCCGAGGCAGGAGGATATTGATACACTCAAGGCAAGTCTTGCAGAGTACCGCAATGTGTATTATATCAACAAGACTATGGAAAAGGTTGAGGTTAACAGCCTTATCAAGTGTGCTGATGTGTTTGTTTCCCTTCACAGGGCAGAAGGCTTTGGCCTTGTAATGGCAGAGGCAATGCTTAACAAAACTCCTTGTATTGCCACTAACTGGTCGTCTAACACGGAGTTTATGAATGAAGAGGTTGCCTGTATGGTAGATTATACATTTACAACCCTTAAAAAGACCCAGGAGCCATATAAGAAGGGCTCAAGGTGGGCTGATGCCAACACGGACACAGCTGCGGAATTTATGAAAAAGCTGGCCGGGGACAGGGAGTATTATAATAACCTGGCAGAAAAGGGCAAGACTTACATCGAAGAAAAACTGGGCATGGCTCAGGCTGTCAGGATGATTGAAAAGAGGATTGACCAGATATACACTGTTGAATAAAATTTCCAATTGGGGTATAATTAAATAATATGATACCAGGGTCAAATATAAAATTTGCCCTCTGAAACAGGAGGATGGACATATGGCAATGAAGATACCCTTCTCACCGCCTGATGTTGGTGAAGAGGAGATAAAGGAAGTTACACAGGTTCTTAAGTCAGGATGGCTGACAACAGGGCCTAAGACCAAAGAATTAGAAAAGCAGATGGCACAGTTTTGCCATACTTCAAGAGGTGTATGCCTTAATTCTGCAACTGCATGTATGGAAGCAGTACTCCGCCTTTTTGAAATCGGAGAAGGCGACGAGGTTATTGTGCCTGCCTACACATATACGGCTACGGCAAGTGTTGTATGCCATGTTGGCGCAAAGCTTGTTATGGTTGACACTGCACCGGGTTCCTACCACATGAATTATGATGCTCTTGAGGCAGCAATTACTGACAGAACCAAGGCCATTATGCCTGTTGACATTGCAGGTGTTGTTGCCGATTATGACAGAGTAAGACAGATTGTTGAGAGCAAAAAGAGTCTGTTTAAGGCCGAAAGTCCTATGCAGGAGGCTCTTGGAAGAATACTTATCCTTGCAGACGGCGCTCACAGCTATGGTTCAGTGCGCAATGGCAGGATAAGTGGTGAAATGGCGGATTTTACCAGCTTTTCATTCCATGCGGTGAAGAATTTTACCACAGGTGAGGGCGGCGGACTTGTATGGAGAGACATTCCTGGTGTTGACAATGAAGACATATACAGGAAGTTTATGCTTTTGTCCCTTCACGGACAGTCTAAGGATGCGCTGGCAAAGACCCAGCTTGGCGCATGGGAATATGATATTGTTGCACCAATGTATAAATGTAATATGACTGATATTATGGCAGCCATCGGTCTTGCACAGATGAAGAGATATTCTTTGCTTCTGGCAAGAAGAAAAGAAATTATCACAAGCTACACTCAGGGGCTTTCTGGTATGAATGTTAAGGTACTTATGCACTACAGCGACCAGTGGGGCAATCCTGAGACGGAAGGGATTTTGCTTAATTCAACTAACCGGGCTGATGACACATTCGCTTCCTGCGGACATCTGTATCTTGTCAATCTTACAGACAGGGACAGCAGCTTCAGGAATTCTCTTATTACCAGAATGGCACAGGAAGGTGTGGCAACCAATGTTCACTATAAGCCCCTTCCCCTTCTTACAGCTTACAGGAATCTGGGCTTTAAAGCAGAGGATTACCCTAATGCTTATAATCAGTTTGCCAACGAGATAAGTCTGCCGTTACATACATGTCTTAGCAATGAGCAGGTTGAGTATGTTATTGATACTTTTAAGACAGCGTATGCAAGCTTAGATTAAGGAGAAATCACAATGTTTGACAGGACCTGGAGTCAGCTTCCTGACTTTATGAGAACTTCAGAAGTAAAAAAATATTACAGACATTTGAGCGGGCGCAGGACACAGCTGAAAATTAAAAGGGTGGCTGACATAGTTATGGCGTCTGTATTACTTGTAATACTGGCTCCTGCCATGGCAGTTATTGCTGTTGCAATTAAGCTTGATTCTCCCGGCCCGGTATTTTTCAGGCAGGAGAGAGTGACTCAATATGGCAGGAAATTTAAAATTTTTAAGTACAGGACTATGGTAAAGGATGCACCAAAGCTTGGCAGTCAGGTTACTGTTAAAAATGATGCAAGGATTACGCGGGTAGGTGCCAAAATTCGCAAATACAGAATTGATGAGCTTCCTCAGCTTATTAATGTGTTGATGGGAGATATGAGTTTCGTGGGAACCCGTCCGGAGGTTGTTAAGTATGTTAAGGCATATTCGCCGGAGATGATGGCAACACTTCTTCTTCCTGCCGGAATAACATCAAGGGCAAGCATAGAATATAAGGATGAAGAAAAGCTTATAAACGGTGCCACAGATGTGGACAAGACGTATATAGAACAGGTTTTGCCGGAGAAGATGAAGTATAATCTTGACAGCATTATGAATTATAGCCTTCTGGATGATTTTAAAATAATGATTGCCACGGTTTTTGCAGTTATGAAGTAGGAGGAGCGGATGTTAGTTTCATTATGTGTTATTGCTTATAATGAGCAGGGCTGGGTTGAGGACTTACTCTCTGATATTCTTAACCAGAGCTATGACAGGAAACAAATAGAAGTTCTTTTGATTGACGGAGGCTCAACTGACAACACGAAAAAGATTTTTAACGATTTTGCAAGGGACAATAGGGACAAGTTTTATGATATAAGGGTTCTTGACAATCCTAAAAGGACACAGCCCTGCGGCTGGAATGTAGCCATAAGCAATTACAGCGGCGAGGCCATGATAAGGGTTGATGCCCATGGAAGAATCCCGGCAGATTTTGTAGGGAATAATGTGGCGGTACTTGAATCAGGTGAGGATATCTGCGGCGGTCACAGACCTACAATTAACAAGGACGGTGGAAAGTGGCAGGAGACACTTCTTCTTGCTGAAAATTCCATGTTTGGCAGCAGTATTGCGCCTTACCGCAGAAGCTTAGAAAGAACATATGTTAATTCACTTTTTCATGGGGCTTACAGAAGGAAGGTCCTCGAGAAAGTTGGATTTTTCAATGAGAAGCTTCAGAGAACGGAAGACAACGAGATGCATTATCGTATGAGACAGGCAGGGTTCAAATTCTGCTATGATGCTTCCATCACTTCCAATCAGTATATCAGAAGCAGTCTGAAGAAAATGCTTAAGCAAAAGTTTGGCAACGGTTACTGGATAGGAGTTACAGCTAAGATATGTCCAAAATGTCTGTCACTTTATCATTTTGTACCATTTGCTTTTGTGGTGGCAATAATACTTACTACATTGGGGAGTCTGATTTTAAGAGCCGGATGGATGTATTTCCTGACAGGGCTTATGTGGAGCGTTTATGGGGTTCTTGCGGTTGTAATGGCTGTTATGGGTGTAATTGGGGCACCGAAGAAGGCAAGGAGCTTTTATAACCTTACCCTTCCTGTGTTATTTCTATTATTGCATGTAAGTTACGGAGTGGGAACATTGCTGGGGTTGTGTAAAAATACAAAGAAGTTGTAGATTTGGAGACTTTTTGATGAGTAAAGAAAATAATAAGATTGATTTGGTTCCAACCAAAAAGGACATGATTCAGATTGTAGTCAGACGTTGCTTTTTGTTTGCGACAGATATATTGTTAGTTAATTTAGCGGTGCTTTTATCTCTCTGGCTCAGGTTTAATTTTGAGCCGATTGAACAGGAATATATTATAAAATATGAGAAATTCGCAATTCCGTACACCATTATATGTCTTGTGGTGTTCTGGATTTTCAGGATTTATCACAGCCTGTGGAAGTATGCAAGTATTACGGAGCTTTACAGAATTGCCGAGGCCGGTGTTATAATTGAACTTATTCACGTGGCTGCCACAATGTTCCTTGACCTGACGCTTCCGCGCTCATGCTATGTTCTTACGGGACTTTTTATCATAATATTTATGAGCATAAGCAGGTTTATGTACCGTATGATACGAAGTTTTATTCAGAGCTACAGAACTAAAAAGGATGCCCGCAAGATTATGATTATCGGCGCCGGTGAGGCGGCCAACCAGATTATCAGGGAAATCAACAACAGCCGCTATCTGGCAGGAAGCAGAGTCGTCTGTGTAATTGATGATGATCCGGGAAAACAAGGCAAGCTGATTCACGGAATTAAGATTGTAGGCAACAGAGAAAATATTAAAGAAATGGCAAGATATTACAGTGTTGACGAAATTATTTTTGCCATTCCTTCAGCAAGTGTGGCAGATAAAAAAGAAATTCTCAATATATGTAATGAGACAACCTGTGAGCTTAAGATTATTCCGGGTATGTACCAGATGGTTGACGGTGAAATTAATCTTAAGGATATACGTAAGGTTGACGTTCTGGATTTACTGGGACGTGAGCCGGTTGAGATTGACAACGAATCGGTGTCTAAATATATTGCGGGAAAAGTAGTTATGGTCACAGGCGGAGGCGGTTCTATCGGCAGTGAGCTTTGCAGACAGCTTGCCCAGAACAACCCTGCCCGTATAATTATATTTGACATTTACGAAAATAATGCCTACGAAATTCAACAGGAATTAAAGAGAGAGTATCCAAAGGTTCCGGTTGAGACTCTTATTGGCTCTGTCAGGAACGAGGAACGTCTGGAGTGGGTGTTTGACAAATACAGGCCTGATATTGTATACCATGCGGCAGCCCACAAGCATGTGCCACTTATGGAGGACAGCCCTCATGAGGCAGTTAAAAACAATGTTTTCGGCACACTCAACACGGTGCGTATGGCAGATAAGTACAAAACAGAAAAGTTTGTTATGATTTCCACCGATAAGGCTGTCAATCCAACTAATATTATGGGTGCAACCAAGCGTATGTGCGAAATGATTATCCAGGCATACAATGAGAAGTCCAAAACAGATTACGTTGCCGTAAGATTTGGCAATGTACTTGGAAGTAACGGAAGTGTAATCCCCCTCTTTAAGAAGCAGATGGAGGCAGGCGGTCCCGTGACAGTCACACATCCTGAAATTATCAGGTATTTTATGACAATTCCTGAAGCGGTGTCGCTTGTGCTGCAGGCCGGAGCTT
>JBJENU010000320.1:0-5837 GCA_051880355.1 Lachnospiraceae bacterium
CTATGTAAAAACATCAGATTATAATGCTATTTATGATGGGATTCAAAAAGACATAAGAAGCGCAGTTTACAATAAGTATGTATATGATTTTACACCATGGGGTTCTGAATTTGTGTACAATTATCTTTATGTTCTAATAATAATTATAGGGGTAGTTGCAATTATCTACCAGATGAATATTTATTGCAGGTACAGAAAACCGCAACTTGAAAAACTGCATAGTATAGGTGCCAGCAAAAGCCAGCTCAGAGCCATAAATCTTTTTGAGAAAATGTTAATTATATTTGCATCAGGTACAGTCGGTATTGGTGCAGGTCTTTTACTTGTAAGGACGATTTGTGGCTTTATTGAAAAAAATATAAGCGTTGAGTTCTTTTATCTTGGCAGTGATGTGTACATAAAATCCATTGTCGCAATTGTAGTTGCATATTTTCTTCAGACTGTAATGCAGATGCTTCTTGATTTAAAGCTGACAAAAAAGATAAAAATTAAGAAGACAGTTGAAAAAGAGTCAAATTTGTCTGCCCAAAATGCAATAAAAGTAGTAGAAAAGAGACTTAAGAGCACCAATGGTATGGCAATTAATATTGGTATCAGAGTTTTCGGCCTGATTATGACCGGAGTAATTGTGCTGTGTACAGTTATGATTGTTGATTCCTATAATATGTACGTGAATAATGACGATGGACCTGATATAGTAGGATTTCTCCCAACAGAGAAGGGCGATGACATATCACTTATGATTACATATGAAGTTGATGAAAACGGACGTATTACAGAACATTATGAGGATGCCGGTAAATTATTTACAAGGGAGGAATACATTAATAGGCACAATATAGTAGAAAAAAAACATGAAGGACGCTCTGAAAGGAAAAGTATTAAGTCAATTACCCTGGACAGCGGGATATATTGCAGGAGAGCGGATACTAATATTTTCTCCGGATATAAGCAGTATTTTTTTGAAACACTTGCTAAAGTTCCGGGAATAAAAGAATATTCTTTATCATCTTTTGAAACCAACCGAAGGTTAAGCTGGGAGAATATGGATTACGAAAGATTTGATTTGGAAGATATGAGATCTTTTACTGACACGTCTGGCGGAAGATACGTAAATACATATTTTTTTGCAACAGATTATATATCTCCGGACAGATATGTTTATGACAGATTATCCCAATATATGGATGAAAAGTTTATAGATTATGATGCATTTGAGAGAGGCGACCAGGTAATAGTGGTAGTTAAGAAAAAACCGGACCAATCACTTGATACCACAATAAAAGCCGGTGATAAAATAAATTATCATTATCTTCATATGCCCATTATTGCAGGCAGTCTTCAGAATGGTGGAATAGACGTTAACTTGAATAAAACTCAGGTGTTTTCCACATACAGGTCGATGGCAAAGTCAAGGAGTAAATATATTTCTAAAATTTCTGTAAATAGACCTGATGACGATAATATTTATTACTTTGGCATAGATTCTTTTTATTTTAATGAGACTAATGTTGACGTTTTAAAGCAAATACTGGGCAAAAATTATGATTATTTTTTCAGTGCCATAGAACAGCCTACGGTAGCAGCAGTAATTAAGTACTCAGAAGAATTTGAAAAAGAGTTTGCGGACATCTGTGCGGACTATGGTTATTATACCTGTATTGCAAGCAAAAATATGATTGGCAGGCTTATTGACAGTCAGAATGAATTTGCTGCCGGTTATTATGGGGAATGTTTTGAGCCGGAGGGAAATATTACATACGAGCCTAATCAGATTTCAATTTCATATGAGCTTTCATCAGCATATTCGTCAACTCACAATATGGTACGTGCATTTTTTGACTCCATGGGCGTGAAATATCTGTCTAATTACGACAGGAAGGCAGAGTACAGGAATCGGTGTCTTAATGCTTTTATGCAGTACGGCATAACCATCATTGCTGCTATTGTGGTGAATATCTGTATTTGTTTAATTCTTCTTAAGAACCGTCTGGAAAAGAAGAAAGACAGGATGAAGCTGCTTAGCCGGCTTGGTATGACGAAAAAGGAATTATTCCGAATTAATATGAGGGAAGTTTTAAGGGAAGAACTGTGGTGTATATTTACACTTCCGATTCAGGTGGTGATTGCAGGGCTTATGATACGTGGTTTTGTTAAAGACTTTAATTGAAAAAAACTAAAACTTATGATATTATAGTTGCATACTAATTTTGAAAGGATTATCCTTTGAATATGAAAAAAAGAATATTTGATATAATCCAGATTGGCAACAGGGAGGATATGCCAAGCAGGGTTTTTGATATATTTATTGTTGTGACTATAATACTTAATGTCGTTGTAATGTTTTTAGAAACCTTTGACGAATTGTCATCATTACAGACATTGTTTACAGTTGTTGAGGTATTAACAATCCTGATTTTCTGCGTTGAGTATGCACTTAGAATCTGGACGGCGGATTATCTGTATCCGGGAGTCGGCAAGCTTAAGGCGAAATTTAAGTTTCTTGTTTCTTTTGATGGTATTGTTGACCTGTGCACCATTTTGCCGGTGTTTTTTCTGTCTGGATTTATTGCATTCAGGATGCTCAGAGTTGTTAGAATACTGCATTTGTTCAGAATCAATGCCCAGTATGATTCGTTTAACGTAATAACAACTGATTTGAAGGAAAAGAAGAATCAGATTATTTCGTCGGTTTTTATAATTATGATTCCGATGTTTGCTTCATCACTGGGAATGTACAGTGCAGAGCATGACGCACAGCCGGAGGTTTTTGAGAATGCTTTCTCAGGAATATGGTGGAGCGTTTCTACAATGCTTACAGTTGGCTATGGCGATTTGTACCCTATCACCATAGTTGGAAGAGTTATGGCGATTTTTATAGCTTTTCTTGGCGTTGGTGTGGTTGCCATTCCAACAGGTATTATCAGCGCCGGTTTTGTTGAGCAGTATACCAAGAAAGCACAATCCCAGTCAAAGCTTTGTGATATAGATGAGATTGGTGAAATTTTGGTCGAGGCGGGCAGTGAGTTTTGTGACAGAACGGTCAAGGAAATTGTTGAAGCACAGGATATGGCCGTTCTTGTTATTATAAGGGATGATATGACAATAATTGCAGCAGGTGAGCTTGTTGTAAAGGAGAATGATGTTCTCATTGTGAAGTCAGATAAAATTGTTAAAAAGGCATAATAAAAATCTTCCGGTTTTTAGGCCGGAAGATTTTTTTTTGACCGAGCTAGTAATTTTTTAAAGCCTTGTCAAGTACAAAAGCAAAAGAGGAAGATTGCTTTGACTGACGGTCTTTGTTTCTGTCTTTGTCGGGGTCTTTTTTAAGTTGTGAAACCATAGATACCATGTAAACCTTGTTATAGCTGCTGTTTAATCCGTTGATTGCGATAATCCCTCCCTGGACATATTTCTACGGGTTACAAAGGTGTAGCAAAGCTACAAAAATTGTTATTTTTATCTACATATAGTATATCGGCATATGTGCCAAATACTTTATATAGTATTTAAATTTTTTTAAAGGAATATTTTGTTGAATATTAACGACAACTGTTGTATAATGAAAAGAAGTCTATTATTCAAGTAGTGGAGGAAAATTTGAAATGAGCATATTAGAGTTGTTCATATTGGCAATAGGTCTGTCTATGGATGCATTTGCCGTATCCATATGTAAGGGTTTGTCTCTTGGCAAGATACAGGTTAAGCATATGTGCATAGCAGGTTTATGGTTTGGTGGCTTTCAGGCTTTGATGCCGCTTATCGGATATTTCCTTGGCAACTTTTTTGCTGATATGATTACACAGTACTCACACTGGATTGCTTTTATACTTCTGCTGTTTCTCGGCGGTAAAATGATTAAAGAAGCATTTGATAAGGATGAAGAAAAGGTTGAGGCTGCAATGGATGCCGGAAATATGTTCATTATGGCAATTGCCACAAGTATAGATGCACTTGCAGTCGGCGTGACTTTCGCATTTCTTCAGGTTCAGATTGTTCCGGCTGTAACATTCATTGGTGTAATAACATTTATATGTTCAGCTGTAGGCGTTAAGATTGGAAGTCTTTTTGGTGCAAAATTCAAATCCAAGGCTGAGATATTTGGCGGTGTAATACTTATACTTATCGGACTGAAGATTTTACTTGAAGGTTTGGGGATAATTTAGATGGAAGCTATCAGAGATTATTTTATGTCATTTAAGCCATGGACAAGCCTGCTTATTGTGGTGTTGTCAATAGTGCTGTGGAAGAAAATCACAGATTTTATAAAGCACAGAGCAGTAAGAGAAACCAATAGCAAAAGAACAGGAAATATCCAGCTTGGATTGAATATTATCAAATATATTGTCATAATATTTGTGGCAATCACAGTTCTTCAGATTAATGACGTAAATGTCACATCATTTGTTACCAGCCTGGGACTTGCAGGTGTTACCATTGGTTTTGCCCTTCAGGATTTTTTGAAGGACATTATTATGGGCATCAGTATACGATGGGAGAATTTCTTTACCGTTGGTGATGAGGTCAGATTTGAGGAGTATGAAGGTACTGTGGTCAGGTTTGACCTTAAGACAACTAAGATTCAGGATGTCAACACTGGCAACATTGTCGCAATATGTAATCGTGAGATTTCAAAGGTGCAGATTATTTCGGAATGGTTTATGGTGGCTGTTCCGGCAGCCTATGAGGAGGATGTTGACCGGATAAGGAATATTATGAGAGAAATC
This sequence comes from Lachnospiraceae bacterium, assembly GCA_051880355.1. GTDB lineage: Bacteria > Bacillota > Clostridia > Lachnospirales > Lachnospiraceae > JBJENU01. Next base: position 4,728 of record JBJENU010000320.1, read on the forward strand.
TGTACTGAAGCAGAGAAAATAGGCAATGTGAAGAAATGCATATTTGTGGGCACCGGCAATTTTGAAGCTTCGTATGTAGAATATAAGATAAAAGTAATATGTGTGAATGTTGCCGCAAGAGTGCAGACCAGGAGAGATGTGCTTGGTGTAATTCAGGATGTATATGCCAGGAATAACATTAATTTCCCATATCCGCACACAGATGTCAGTATGGTAAAATAGGAGGAAAAATGCAGATAATTATTGTGGGCTGTGGTAAGTTAGGAATTACCCTCGCAGAAACACTGGCGGGGGAAGGCCACGATATAACGGTAGTTGATATGAATGCTGAAAAAATCAACAAAATTTCAGTTGATATTGATGTACAGGGTGTTATAGGTAATGGTGTAAGTGTTAATGTCCTTACGGAAGCCGGTATAGAGAAGGCGGATATACTTATTGCCGTAACTAGTTCTGATGAAATTAACCTGCTTTGCTGCCTCATTGCAAAAAAGGTTAAGAATGTTAATACAATTGCAAGGGTAAGAAATCCAATATATGGTAAGGAGCGTGGATTTTTGCGGGAGGAACTTGGTATGTCCATGATTATTAATCCCGAATTTGCTTCCGCCCTGGAAATTGCCAGGCTTATAAGCACGCCTTCTGCAATACAGATTGAGAAATTCGCCAATGGCAGGGTTGAACTTTTAAGATTCAGAGTTCCTGATGGGTGTGTTCTTGATGGCATGAAGATGATGGATGTTAACAGAGAATTGAAAAGTAATGTACTGGTATGTTCAATTGAGAGAGGCGATGATGTTGTGATTCCGGGAGGTGCAGCAATAATCAGAGCAAGAGATATTATATCAATTGTGGCATCTACCGAGGCTGCGGCACATTTTTTCAGACAGCTCCATATTATCTCAAATCCGATTAAGAATATTATGATTATAGGCGGGGGAGAGATATCCTTTTATCTTGCTGAGATGCTGCTTAAGATTGGAATAGATGTGAGAATTATCGAAAAGAACCGGGCTCGCTGTGAGGAATTGTCAGAGCTTCTGCCAAAGGCAATGATTATTAACGGTGATGCAACTGATAAGAATGTTCTTCTGGAGGATGGTCTTGCAT
>JBJENU010000321.1:0-5830 GCA_051880355.1 Lachnospiraceae bacterium
ATTAATTTCCTGCAGCCTATTACTTCAACATTTTTCACGTCAATCGGAAAGCCTATAAAAGGCGTATTTTTGTCCCTTACAAGACAGATTATATTCCTGCTTCCGTTGATATTTATTTTGCCACTGTTTATGGGAATTGACGGAATAGTATATTCCGGTCCTGTGGCCGACTGTCTGGCAGCTATAGTTACCATTATTATGGCAGCTTTTGAGTTTAAAAATATGAAAAGGCTGGAATGCCAGCTTGAGAACTAAAGATTTTAAGGAGGAATTGCAATGAATCCGGCAGCAATATTTAAATTAATGAGTGCGAAAAATAAATTTGGGGCAAATCACCCTAAATTTATGGGCTTTGTCAAGAAAATTCTTACAGGTGGCTGCTCAGAAGTGGGCACCATTATTGAGGTGACGGTTACAAGACCGGGACAGGAGCCTGTTACAGGCAATATGAAGGTTATGGAATCTGACCTTGAAGTGTTTGAAAGTCTCAAGTCCATGGTTAAGAATAAGGAATTTCAGGAGTGATTCGGTGAAGAAAAAGATATATTTTACAAGACACGGACAGACGATATGGAACGTGGAAAATAAGATTTGCGGAGCTACAGATATAGGGCTCACCCAAAAGGGTCACGAACAGGCTATTGCCCTGGGAGAGAGCATGAAAGGCAATCCTTACGGAATTGACGAAATTCTGTATTCTCCACTTATAAGGGCAAGGGATACAGCTCTCCACATCTCAGAAATAAGCGGTATTCCTGCCCGCTGCGAGATGAGACTTAAGGAGCAGAATTTTGGAAGGTTTGAGTCCACACCAAGGGACGGCGCAGAATTTCTTGAGGCCAAGCAGCATTTTGCAGACCACTACGATGGCGGCGAGAGTATGCTTGATATGGCTCAGAGGATTTACAATCTTCTGGATGATTTGCAGAAGGATGATAAGGTTTACCTGCTTGTGGCCCATAACGGCATTGCAAGGGTTGTGGCCTCATATTTTCACGATATGAGCAACGAGGAATTTGCCAATTATAAGCTGAAAAACTGTCAGGTAATTGAATTTGAATAAGTAAAAAGCAGAATATGTTTCACATATTTGGAGGAGATAATTATGGCTTTAGAAAATAAACTTAACATTACAGATTCTACAGAGCTGGCAAGAATGGAAGAAAAGATAAGCAAGAAAAAAGCAGTTGAATTATTTGAAAATGGGTATTTGGATAAGTATAAGGCAGGCACATTTGAAATGCTTGCAGCAATTCATAAATACTTATTTGATGAGATATATGATTTTGCAGGAAAGGTTCGAACTGTAAATCTTGCAAAAGGTAATTTTAGATTTGCACCAGTGATGTATTTGCAGGCAGCACTTGATAATGTTGAGAAAATGCCACAGTCGACGTTTGATGAGATTATTGAAAAGTATGTGGAGATGAATATTGCACATCCGTTCCGAGAGGGTAATGGTCGTAGTACTAGAATTTGGCTGGATTTAATCTTGAAAAAAGAACTGAATGTGGTCATTGATTGGAGTAAGGTGGACAAAGAAGATTATCTATTGGCAATGGCAAGAAGTCCAATTAAAGATATCGAAATAAAGTATATTTTGAAGCAGGCTTTAACGGACAAGGTTGATGATAGACAAGTGTATATGAAGGGCATAGATTATAGTTATTATTATGAGGGATATGTTATATACAAAGCCAAAGACTTATAAAACAATGGGGCACATCATATGATATGCCCCATTATTTTTGTACTACCACGAATGGCCACCGCCACCGCCATGACCGCCGCCGGAGCGACCACCGCCTCCGGAACTGTGTGAGTGCCCACCGCCGGAGCCTGAACCGCCGGATGAGGCAGGAATTCTGGTTACAGTGGTAAAAGCCGAGAGTGTTCCCAAAATCGATGATGAGAAGCCTTTGGAACCAATATTTGCGCTGTACCATTCAGGAGGTGCTATACCAAGCATTTTGAACTGGTCAATCCAGGTGTCAGCCACATCAAGCACGTATGCATACGGAAGAACTGAATAGAAATATTCAGGTTCTTTATCGGCAAGCATTTTGATTTTATCCTCTTCAACAAGACTGATGTAATCTCTGTAGCTGCAAGCCTTGGCATAGAGCTGCGCTCCAAGGTGGGTGCGCTTTGGCATAAGCTTGAAAAATAACCCCATCAGTGCCATGCATACTGCACCGATTAAATATGTAATTCCACCGTCATATTCAATGGCAGCAGGTAATACCATCACTAACCACGGAATACCGCCGAAACAAGCACTCCAAAAGACACCGAACACCATAACTGCCGGATTTTTCGTAAGCATCATCACGGTAAATGCACATATGGCAATGCCCGGGAATAAAAGGGCGAAAAGCAATACTTCAGGTGTTTCTGAACACTCAAGCACAGGTATTGCAGTAATAGTGCAGTAACATATAATAATCAGTGCCATAATGAAAAAACGCTTCAAAGACAAACGTGGTTCAAAAAACTTCTTTTTGTTTTCTTTGCTGTTAAGAAATGCAAAAATCTGTTCCTTGGTCTTGTAGAAGGAATTTAACTGGTTAGAATGAACTACATAGGTTGAGCCGGATTTGCGGTAGCCTGCCGCACGGACAAGTCCGTCAAGGAAAAGACTTTCAGCTCTGTTGTTGTCTTCTGGTGACATTCTGTCCTTGAGAATAGTTATCATAAAGGAATCGGAATCAGTAAATATTCCATTGCCGCTGTCCGACTGATGAATCTGAATATATCCCTTGCTGGCAAGGCTTATAAGTATTGATACAAATTCCTTATCACCGGCTTTGCCATGATAAATAGTGCCTAATTCGGCACTGTTTAAGCCTTCCGGCGGAGTGATTTCAACAGTTTTAGGAAGTCGCTCATCTCTTCCCCAGATAAACCACATAATAAATGCAATAAAAAGCAGAGCAAGTGGTACTGCAATGGCAAATATGCGGCTCATGGAAGGAGTAAAAGAGAAATATCCCTCCGGCAGTTCAATTCTTAATGTGAGTGCATTGTGCGGGGCAAGCTCACCGTTAAGATGTCCTGAAATTGTTGCACCGTCTTTGTCATAAGTAATATCCGGATTCTCAGTGGAATTATATGTGCCGGTTGTAAAGCCTAAGTTGTCTGATTCAAAATCAGACGGCATTGTTACTGTAAATTTAACGTTGTCAATATATGTATCCCAGCCGCTTCCTATAATATTGAAATAAAATTCATCAATATCAGTAAGAGGGTCTTTTCCCAGATTGTAATCGTAGGAAATCACATATTTTACCTGACCGGTAACGGTTTTATTGGCATTCCCGATTCGTATATCATAAAATTCGCCGGATTTTTCAACAGAATAATTGGTGTTGACAGAGAGATTGGTAACCTTTTGCTTTACCGTGTGGCTGCTGCCGTCATCTCTGGTTATGGTCTGCTTTAGCGGAATACTTCTTACAATGCCGTGGCACGGTTTGTTGAAATATGCCGTAATACTTTCTTCTATGTGGCAGACATTATCCTGGCTGACTGTAATGCCAACGTAATAGTCTGTAATTATGTAATCCTTGGACAGATGAGCAGAGTCCTGCTCAGTAACTTCTGCGGCATAGACATTCACAGGCTGGGTCAAAATAAGAGAAAAAATACATAAAAATATTGATAAAAATTTTTTCATATTAAAATTCAACCTTTACATTATTGCGGGCCTCATCATCAATTTCAAACATTTCTTTTTTGTCGTAGTTAAAAATTGCTGCCACCAGATTGCTTGGAAACATTTCAATGTAGTTGTTGTATTCTCTCACAACTGCATTGTAGTACTTGCGGGAATTGGCGATTTCAGTCTCAATTTTGCTAAGCTCACTGTTCAGGTTCAGGAACGAAGAGTCGGCTTTAAGCTCAGGATAGCTCTCAGCGATGGCAAGAAGTCTGGCAATTCCTGAAGATAACTGGCTGCTGGCAACCATTTTATCATTAAGTGACATATTGTCGTAACTGTGATTACGCAATGTGACGATTCTGTCTAAAGTTTCCTTCTCATGAGCGGCATAGCCTTTTACCGTGTTTACAAGGTTGGGAATCAAATCCCAGCGCTTTTTAAGATAGACATCCATAGTGGAATATGCTTCCTTAACCCGGTTATTTTTCTTAACAAGGTTATTGTGAGCTATTGCAAGGTATAAAACAATTATAACGGCAATGGCCACAGTTACCCATAAAATAATTTCCATAGTTTACAGTACCTCCAAATTAATTATTCTTAATATATTCTACACTAATTTTTACAAATGTTCAACTTGATATTATAAGATTATAAGGTTATAATTATATTTGGAAGGATGGGGATTTATGCCAAAGGGAAAAAATCAGAAACTCAAGATATTATACCTGATGCGGTTTTTGCTTGAAAAGACAGACGAGAACCATTCAGTCAATATGGCCCAGATAATCGCTGAACTTGAGCACAACGACATTAGTGCGGAGAGAAAGAGTATTTATGACGATATAGCTGCATTGCAGGATTTCGGCATAGATATTGTGGGTGAGAAGTGCGGCAGGGATTATCAATATAAAGTGGTAAGCAGGGAATTTGAAACTTCTGAACTAAAGCTGTTGGTTGATGCCGTTCAGTCTTCCAAGTTTATTTCTGCCGCCATGAGCAATAAGCTTATAAAAAAGCTTGAGACCCTTACAAGCCGGCATGAGGCAGGTAAACTGCAGCGACAGGTCTATGTTGCACAGCGTGTCAAGACCGATAATGAAAAGATTTTTCATAATGTTGATACAATATATGAGGCCATGGGAAGTAATAAGCAGGTAAGGTTCCGGTATTTTGGACTTAATTGGAAAAAAGAACGTGAATTCCACAGAAACGGTGATTTTTATCAGGTAAGTCCTCTGGCTATGTTCTGGGAGGATAGTTATTACTATCTTGTGGCATATGACAATGGAATGCAGGATATAAGGCATTTCAGGGTTGATAAAATGCTAAATCCGCAAATTCTGCCGGATAATGTGGTGGCCAATGATGTGAGCCGTATGTTTAATGGGGCTGAGTATACCAGAAAGCATTTTGGTATGTTTGCGGGACAGGATACCAGCGTTACGCTTTTGTGCGATAATTCCATGGCCGGTGTGATTTTTGACAGATTCGGAACAGACGTAATGCTGTTTCCACAGGATGGTGACAGGTTCAAGGTTAATGTACGTGTGTCGGTAAGTCCCCAGTTTTTTGGCTGGGTATTCAGTATGAGAGGAAAGGTTATAATCAGTTCACCGAAGGAAGTTGCAGATGAGATGAGGACTGCCATTACCAGTCAGGCAGAATTATACAGACAGATTTGAGAAATAAGAAGGAAGGTACATAAATGTCATACAGGAGAAAACCACAGATTAATTATACAAGGCTGGCTCTGCTTATTTTGGGGCTGGTGGCAGCAGTTGCAGTTATAGTATGTGTCATAATCGGTGCAAAGAATCTTGCACAAAACCTTTTGGGAGAAGATGTAAAGGAAGCCGGAGGGGAACCGGTTGAGGAATTTAAGTGCGTTGAGATTGAAGATGGGCAGATAATAAGTCCCTACGGTGCCGTATATGATGTGGAAAATTCCCGTATGACTGCAATCAGAAGGATTGATGCCAAAATTTATCCTGCGTCAATGACTAAGCTTATGACTCTTGTTGTGGCAGTAGAGCAGCTTGACAGTCTTGACAGACAGTTTATTATCAGCCAGGATATTGCTGATTATGCACAGGCAGGCAATTTTGTAACGGCAGGCTATGTTGTGGGTGAGACGGTGACTGCAAGGGATTTGCTGTATGGACTGAT
>JBJENU010000322.1:0-5811 GCA_051880355.1 Lachnospiraceae bacterium
AATGATCTTTCCCCCAGACTTACACTTTTTATCTCTCCTGTCATAACACCTCTTGCCGAGCTGTTCCCTGATATCACTCCCTTTGTCACCGTAGTGCCTGATACAGGTGCCTCAACAAAGGAATTCCATTCATGGCACGACGGACACTGTCCTGACCATTTTGAAGTCTCATAACCGCATTGTGAGCAAAAAAATCCATTTCCCTTTGACTTTGCCATATACGCTCCTCTTTTAGATTATATTCAAAAAGGCTATGCCACAAAAGGGCATAACCTTCCCGCTTAACTGAATTACATATTAAAATCAAGCTTTCACAATATTAACAACAACCGGCTTATTTTCTTCAAGCTCAACGCTGAGTACAAGCTTGCCGCCAACATTGGTCTGCATTTTTCCTGCGAAATCTCCGCCTACTGAAATCTCATATTCAGCATTCTCTTCAAGTTCCAATGTAATGGATGCATCCTTATCACCTTCAACGGTAAAGAAAACTGCCTTCTCTGTCGCCTTAAAATTGTTAACTGCTGTTCCCGGAACAGACTCATATACAAACATTCCATTCTTCTCTAACTTGGTAATCTCATAAAAAGTCTTAACCTTATACGAGTCCCCCTGATGTTCGAAATCAGATAATTTTGACTTTGTATCTAACTTATAGTTACCAAAGCTTATGGTTCCGTCTGCTTCTGAACGGATTAGTTCATTAATTACTGGCATTCTAAGTATCCTCCTAATGTATATTTATAATGCTAAATTTATTGTACCACATCTGCCTATTTTTTTCTAGTCTTTAATGAAGATTTAACAAAAAATTCAATTTTTCCGTCAACCAGGTCGCAAACCACTTCACTGCCCGATTTTATGCCATCCTCAAGAATTTTCTGGGCAAGCGGATCCTCAATCTTATTCTGGAGTGCCCTCTTAAGCGGTCTTGCACCGAACTTACTGTCATAGCCCTGAGTAACGATATACTCCTTTGCAGAATCAGTAAGCGTAATTGTAATACCCAGTTGCTTACCTGCATAAGAATTCATCTGTTTCATCAGAATATCCACAATCTGTCCAATCTCATCTTTTGAAAGCACATGAAAGACTATCATTTCATCAATTCGGTTAATGAACTCCGGCTTAAAAATACGCTTAACCTCTTCCATGACCTTTGACTTCATAATCTCATGATTTTTCTGCTCGTCGCTTGCCGCCGCAAAGCCTAAAAGCTTAGGCTCAACTATACTGCTTGCACCTGCATTGGATGTCATAATAATAATGGTATTTTTAAAGTCCACCTTTCTTCCTGTGGAATCTGTTATATGTCCATCATCCAGAACCTGCAAAAGCACATTAAACACATCAGGATGAGCCTTTTCAATTTCATCAAAAAGAATTACTGAGTAAGGATTTCTGCGTATTTTTTCGCTTAAATGCCCGCCTTCATCATAACCGACATAGCCCGGAGGCGACCCTATAAGCTTGGAAACTGTATGCTTCTCCATATATTCAGACATATCCACACGAATCATTGCATTTTCATCACCAAAAACAGCCTGTGCCAATGCCTTTGAAAGCTCTGTCTTACCAACTCCCGTAGGACCAAGAAACAGGAATGAACCAATTGGACGTTTAGGGTCTTTTAACCCAACGCGTCCACGTCTTACGGCCTTGGCGACACTTTCCACAGCTTCATTCTGGCCGACAACTCTCTCATGTAAAATTTTTTCAAGTTCAAGAAGTCTCTTTGATTCCTCCATAGCAAGCCTTTTTACAGGAATTCTGGTGATTGAAGACACCACATCTGCAATCTCTTCCTCACCAATACTTACCACAGAATTATTTTTTTCATCTTCCCACTGCTTTTTTGCCTTATTGTACTTATTTTCTTTTCTTGCCAGCTTTTTCTTAAGCTCAGATGCAAATTCAAACTCACCATCCAGAACAGCTTCCTCAAGCTGGCTCTCCATTATGTTTACTTCTTCAGAAAGCTTCTTTAATTCCGCCGGCTGTATGGTTTTCATAAGTTTCGCCTTTGAAGCCGCCTCATCAATAAGGTCAATGGCCTTATCCGGCAAATATCTGTCATTAATATACCGCTTTGACATATTAACTGCTGCTAAAAGGGCAGCATCAGTTATTTTAACTTTATGGTGAGTCTCATAATTAGGACGCAGCCCCTTTAATATATCAAGGGTCTGCACGTCTGTAGGCTCCTCAATTTTAACCGGCTGGAAACGTCGCTCCAATGCGGCATCTTTTTCAATATGCTTTCTATACTCTTCAATGGTTGTAGCGCCGATGAGCTGGATTTCGCCGCGGGCCAGCGAAGGTTTAAGAATGTTAGATGCATCAATTGCACCCTCCGCGCCGCCTGCTCCAATAATTGTGTGTAGTTCATCAAGGAAAAGTAAAACATTGCCGTCATCCTTTACCTCTGCAATCAGCTTCTTAATTCTCTCTTCAAATTCACCCCTGTATTTTGAGCCTGCAATCATAGCTGCCAAATCCAGGGTAAGTACTCTTTTTCCGGCAATTGTTTCAGGTACGTCATCTTCAACAATCTTTTTTGCCAGACCTTCAACTATTGCTGTCTTACCTACGCCCGGTTCACCGATAAGGCATGGATTGTTCTTATTTCTTCTGCTTAATATCTGAACTACTCTGCCTATTTCTCTTTCCCTTCCAATCACAGGGTCAAGCATGCCACGCTTTGCCATATCTGTCAAATCCCTGCTGTACTGCTCAAGCATGGATTTTTTAGTTTTTTCCTTACTGTCGCTTAAATCATTTTTGTGCTTAAGAGGATTTTCGCCCATGGCAAGGAGAAGGTCACGGTATACCTTGCGCAAATTGACCTTCATCGTATTGAGAAGCTTTGCGCCATCGCTTTCTCCATCCTTCATGATAGCAATAAGCATATGCTGTGTTCCTATTTTGTCCGCATGAAATCTTTCACGCTCACAGTCTGCCTGTTCAAGCATTTTCTCAACCCTTGGGCTTAAATTGTCTGCATCCTTTAGGGCTATACAGCCCTCCGGCTTTATGAGTTCACTTATAAGTTCAATTATCTTTTCTTCTGTAACATCGTATTTTTCCAATACTACCTTCGTTACGCTATTAATAGCTGAAAGGCCAAGTAAAATGTGCTCAGTACCTGCATAGCCATGGTCCATACGCTTTGCCTGGGCTTTTGCATACTCCAGAACCTGACCTGCACTTTCAGTAAAATTATTTTTCATTATCTTTTCCCTTTCTTATACGCAATAACTGTGCCAAAATATACGCATACTGCAACTAAAACTGCCGATGCAACCGCAATAATATTACTTGAAGTAACGGTATGTAATATTCTGTATGTGGCACTGCAGCACACACCCATAAGGATTGCAATAACCCCCAGTATGCCAAATGTTTTTATACTTTCCTGCCTGTATCCTATGTATTTTCTTAAACTTCTGAAATTCAATATAAAAATGAGTACAGGGAACGTTGCATTACCTATTACAAGGCCATATATACCAAGATTGGTAAATCTGAGCAGGATAAATGTAAGCACAACGTGAACAGCCAATGAAATGGCCGAATGTCTGACAGGCAGCTTCATCCTGTCAATTCCCTGCAAAGCTGAACTTGTCACTGTGGAGAGTGTATAAAAAATAGTAGATATACCGCCAATTTTAAGCATCACTCCGCCGACATGGCTGTCATAGCTTGAGAAAAGCAACTGTACAATAGGCTCGCCAAGCACAAACAATCCGACATAAGACGGAATTACCAAAAGCATATTAGCCTGAATCGTTGAAGCAATTTTCGACCTGATGGCCTGCTTATCACCGCGGGAATATGAGCCCACTATACTTGGAAGCATTGACGCTGACATTGCCGATGCGACGCCCATTGGTATACTTATAAGAATATTATAGCTTGAACCAAAATTTCCTATGTCCGTCTTAATCTCTGCCGCAGTTTTACCAAGGCTTGTCATAATGTTACCAAACATAATATCATCAATGGTAGCACTGACCTGATAAAGAGTCTGACTTAATATTATAGGTGCGACAGTAAATCCAATCATCTTAAATACAGTGCCTCTGTCCAGAGTAACCCTGCTTTTACTGCGAACCACCATCCTGTTATAATATGGCATATAGGCAATAATCAGTATTCCCACAAAAATCAACGCTGCCAGTGCACCAAAGGCAGTACCCAGCGTTCCGCCTGCGGCACCATAACCTGCCACAGCTGATGAATCGGCAAATATTTTAACAAGGATTGCAGCTGCCACAATACTTACAATGGCATTGACAACCTGCTCGATAATCTGGGAAACTGCTGTTGGAATCATGCTTCCCATTCCCTGAAAAAATCCTCGCAAAACACCCAGAATGGCTACAATAAAAATTGTTGGTGCCAGAACCTTAAGCGGTACTGCAATTCCTTCATATCCTGAATACACAGTGGCTTCAAGAAAATCTGCCCCAAAGAATATTAAAAGGCCGGCAATACCGCCTGAAATAACTGCAAATATTAATGCGCTGGAAAAAATCATCCTGGCATTGGCATATTCCCTGGTGGCAATCTTTGCTGCTACCAGCTTGGAAACTGCCATAGGCAGTCCGTAAGAAGACAAAATCAGCATAATGTTGTACACATTAAATGCAACACTGTATATACCGTTGCCTTCACTTCCAATAATGTTGACCATTGGAATCCGGTACAGCATTCCGATTATCCTTACAAGGATTCCTGCAAAGGCTAAAATTGAGCCGTGTAATATGAAATTTTTCTTTATATCAGCCATATCTTTGCCTTTCGCATAAAAAAATAGAAATTTATCACGTTAATAATATAATAAAATTTATTTTTTTGCAACCATTTTAGGAAATGTATACAACCCCCGGGCATACAATAACATTGTAAATAAAAATTGGAGGAATCAAAATGAGTGATTTAACTGCTACAAACTGTGGAGGAGGCGGCTGTGGTTGCAACAACGGCTGCTCAAACTCATGCATATGGATCATCCTGTTACTTCTTTTGTGTGGCGGATGTGGTAACGGTTCAGGTTTCTTCAGCAATGGAGATGGCTGCGGTTGCGGTAACGACAGCTGCATCTGGATTATCCTCATCCTCTTGCTCTGCTGTGGCTGCGGTAACAACGGCGGTGGCTGTGGCTGCGGCTGCTAATTAACCGGCATCACAAAGCAAAACGGTTCAGTCTTTCACGGCTGAACCGTTTTATTTAATTTTTAAATACTAAAACCGCTTCTTCTTTCACAATCCTGTCTGCCTGTATGCTCATCATATTATTTACGTTCTGGGGATTGACATTATTTTTGCACTTCCTGCACTGCTCATCAACCTCATATACTGAAGTATCATCAATTATAATATTTTCATACACAATTCTCACCTAAAATAAAGTCCTCACTACATACTATGTCATACTGAGCCAATTGCCATCATAAACTTAATAAGGATTTATCAAAAGGAGTTGCTATGAATAAAAATTGTCCGCCGCTAACAGAATTTGACCAATTAACTCTAGGCAACTCAACCCAGATAATCAAAGCCATCATCCCATTTTTTGACATACGGACCCAGCGTATACTTTCTGTTTTTATCCGAATCAGAGAGTTAATGACAACCATTGATTTTTACAGAAATCGCGTTGCCAACGTTTTTGCCGGAGGAGGTGGAAGCGGCTTTAACCAGTCAGACCTTTTAAATGTACTGCGCAAATATTGTCCTGATATAAATTTGGACATGGTTGACAGTTTCAATACCTTTATGCAGATGGAAAATATGATGTCTGCAATG
>JBJENU010000323.1:0-5800 GCA_051880355.1 Lachnospiraceae bacterium
AATCTCCTTCTTTCAGCCGGACCATTTTTTACAATACTTAAGTCTTCAGGTGAAAATATAACTATATTAATTATTCCAAAAAGGTCAACTGCCCTCTTAACAGGAATACCGTTAACGGCAACACCCTTTGGCTTATTGTTCTTAAGATGTATATCTATTCTGTACCTTGTATTGTTCTTTAAGACTATTGTCTTAATATGTGATTCATCACTGCCAATTGTTATAAGCTCTTTATCTTTGGAACTTCTGTGAGACTTGGTTGTAGCACTTACATACAAAGCTTCAAGAATATTAGTTTTACCCTGGGCATTATCACCATAAATAATATTAGTACCTTTATCAAACGTGATAGAAAGTTCAGAATAATTACGATAACTGCTTAAATCCAATGATTCTATTATCATTACTTATTATCCTACAATTGTAAATTCATTTCCGTTAAAGGATACAACATCGCCATTAACAAGCTTTTTTCCGCGGCGTGTATCAACTTCGCCGTTTACCTTGACTTCACCATTCTGTATGACAACTTTAGCATCAACTCCTGATTCTACCAGTCCTGCAAGCTTTAATGCCTGTCCCAATTTAATAAATTCATCTCTTATTTTAACTTCAAACATAGTATATACTCCTAAAATTAAAGGTTAACAGGAAGAATAAGATATATGTACTTTTCTTCTTTATCCTTGATGAAGCAAGGAGCTTTTGAATTTACAAGATAAATATTAACTGTTTCATCATCAATAACTCTTAATGCGTCAATAAGGAACTTAGGGTTAAATCCTATAAGAATATCCTTACCTTCTTTTTCAATGTCAATATCTTCATTCATTGAACCAATGGCTGATGCAACCTTAAGTTCCATTTTACCGTCGGTAATTTCAATAACGATTGGTCTCTTTTCGCCTTCCTTTATCAAAAGAGTTGCACGCTCAATACTGCTAAGCATCTCTTTTTTATTGATAACAATATGTGTCTCATAATCACTTGAAAGCATCTGGTTTACCTTGAAATAATCACCTTCAATGAGTCTTGAAACAACAATTGTATCATCAAATTCAAAAAGAATATGATTATTGGTAAAGTATACATTAACCATAGCCTCAGCGTCTGCTGAAAGAATCTTGCTTATTTCGATAAGAGTTTTTCCCGGAACAACAACCTTTACATTCTCATTAGAGCTTGATAAATCAACTTTGCGGATTGAAATTCTGTGTCCGTCAAGAGAAACTACTCTCAACTGTCCGTTCTCTACCTCAAAGAGTTCACCTGTCATCATCTTGTTATTATCATTGATTGATATTGAAAAAATTGTCTGGCTTATAGTTTCCTTCAAAGTAAACTGTGAAAGTGTAATCATCTTATCTCTCTCAACAAGAGGAAGGTTAGAAAAATCATCTCCTGACTTGCATACAAGGTTAAACTTTGATTTTTCGCATGTAATAAGAGCCGTATTATTAGAATCTGTCTCAAGAGTAATATCATTTTCAGGAAGCTTTCTTACTATTTCAGAGAAAAGTTTGGCATCAATTGCTGCCTTACCTTTTTCAATAATGTCACCCTTTACTTTAGTTTCAATTCCAAGTTCCATATCGTTAGCTGTAAACTTAATCTCATTGGTGGTAGCATCAATAAGTATACATTCCAGGATAGGCATTGTTGTTCTTACGGGAACTGCCTTCATTACAATGGCTACACCTTTTAAAAGCTCTGATTTTGAAAATACAAGTTTCATAAATGTGAATAACTCCTTTCGTTGCAAAAAATGCAAAAATGGTATAAATATATATATTTTTTCAGTAGTTATAGTAGTAGGGGATGTGGAAATGTTAAAAAACACTCTTAAGCCACTCTGCTGCTGTAAAAACCAATATTGAAAACTGTGTTGACAATGACTTTTAAGCCTGTTGAAAATAAATGGAAAATGTGGACTTCTAAAATGTTAAAACTTAAACAAAAAATTTTCAACATCAATTAACATTCTATCAACATAATATAAACATCCTTGGGTTAAAAGTTATTAACAATATCAACTTAATCAACGTTGACAAGTTGTTGATAACTCTTAATAAGGGTTAATTTTCTTTTTGATAACGTCAATAGTTGTGGCAAAAACAGGGTCATTCTGGATTTCATTCTCAATCTTGGTAATGCCGTGAATTATTGTTGAATGATCCCTGTTACCAAGAAAAGCGCCTATTCCCTGAAGAGGCGTGCCTATAAGTTCCCTGCACAGATACATAACTATCTGTCTTGCGGCGGTAATTTTGGCATTTCGCTTCTGTGAAATAATATCTTCAGGAGAGATTGAGTAATGCTCTGCCACTATTGAAAGTATATCTTCAGGTGTGGTAGCATGTCTCTGTTCATTAGGTGAAATAACATCCTTAAGAACCCTTTCTGCAAGCTCGACAGTAATATCCGTCTTGGCAATCTTTGAATACGAGAAAAGATTGGTCAAGGCACCTTCCAGCTGACGTATGCTTGAGTTAATATTATTGGCAATGTAAGACTTTACTTCATTAGGAACAGTAAAGCCTTCCATCTCTTCTTTTTTGCTTAAAATTGCCATTTTTGTCTCATATGTCGGAACCTGAATATCTGTAAGTGCACCCATTTCAAATCGTGACACAAGCCTCTCGTTAAGTGTTACAAGGTCCTTAGGCGGACGATCTGAACATATAATTACAGCTTTATTGGCACTTGTAAGAGCATTAAATGTATGGAAAAATTCCTCCTGAGTACCTTCCTTGCCAATAAGGAACTGAATATCGTCAATGAGAAGAACATCAATATTGCGATATTTTGCCCTGAATTCAGAGTTGCTAACCTTTTGATTCTTCAATGACTCAATAAGTTCGTTGGTAAAATCCTCGCAGGTTGTATACAAAACCTTAAGTTCAGGATTATTTTCTATTATATAGTGTGCGATTGCATGCATCAGATGAGTCTTGCCAAGACCAACGCCGCCATAAAGGAAAAGAGGATTATAAATCTGTCCGGGTGATTCTGCAACGGCCAGGGACAAAGCATGTGCATGTCTGTTATTGTCGCCTACAACAAAAGTATCAAATGTATACTTAGGATTAAGGTTAAAAGCCTGACAGTTGATTTTTTTCTGTGCCACAGGCTCTTTTACCTCAAGATTATCCGCAGTTTCAAGATTAATCTGTATTTCCTTTCCAACCGCAGCACTTATCGAAAACTTCAGCGCATTAGCGTATTTTCTTTTAACATAGTCAATACCTACACTGTTTTCAGATGATGTTATTGTAACAGTATCTCCCTCAACGGAATGTATTTTGAGGGGTAGTAGAAATGTGTTATAGGTAAGATCACCAATCTCAAAATCTTTCTTCATAGACTCAAGGATGGATGTCCACTCCTGTTTCAAAAATTCTTCCATAAAATGTAAAACCTCTCTGACTGAAACGGCTGAATCAATAGCCATTTAAATAATGAAAAAAATTCTCCGCATATTATATCCTATTGTACTATAAAATCTATAATTTTTCAATGTTTTTTTGAGATTGATGAAATATTGATTGTGGATAAGTTTTCTACATAATTCGACAAAAAAAGCCTGTATTTTAGCCCAAAGAAGGAGTAATCAACAAATTATATACATACTTATCAACAAGTTATCAACATTTTGTGGAAAAATTAAAAAATTTTTTTGTAAATTTTTATTGACTAATCAAGGGTTTGTAGCTATAATTGTGAGTGATGTTTAAAAATCTAAACTAGTTTAATAACGCTTACCATACATAGTTTGGTAGAAGAAGGAGGTGCTTTCAGTTATGAAGATGACATTTCAGCCTAAGAACAGACAGAGATCTAAAGTTCATGGTTTTAGAGCAAGAATGAGTACTCCGGGTGGAAGAAAAGTTCTCGCAGCAAGACGTGCAAAGGGTAGAAAATCCTTATCAGCATAGTAATTTAGGTCACATTTTTGTGACCTTTTCTTACTTTATGGATGTTTTGTTACAATTTGAGGTATAGTAAGTATGAAGTTTAAGAATTTTGAAACATTGAAAAAAAATAGTGAATATAAGCTGGTTTATGAAAACAAGAATTCCAGCGCTAATAAGCTGTTAGTAATGTACATCCGTAAAAATGACGGGAAAAACAGCAGATTTGGTATATCCGTAAGTAAGAAAGTAGGAAATAGTGTGGTAAGACACAGACTGGCCCGACTTTTAAGAGAGAGTATTAGATTAAATGCCCACAAGATTATAAGTGGATATGATATTGTATTTGTAGCTAAGGGCAGTCTGAAAGAGAAAAATTATTTTGAGACAGAGAGTGCAGTTTTGCATTTGTTGAAGGTTAACAAGCTAATTGTAGAAGAATAGTTATGAAAAGGATATTTATTAAGTTAATTCGCATTTATAAGAAGTATATATCCCCTTTGAAGGGCAGAAGAACATGCCTCTATATTCCCAGCTGTTCCACATATGCCATACAGGCAATTGAAAAGTATGGCGCATTTAAGGGAATGTTTTTAGCTTGCAAAAGAATTTTAAGATGTAATCCATTTGGAAAGGGTGGATTTGATCCACTTCCTTAGGAGGTAATGAATGTTATATTTGACACAGAGCAGTACGTTTATAATAGGTGACATCGCAAGATTGTTAGGCTGGATTATGAATGGTATATTTGAAGGTCTCAACGCTATTGGAATTGCCAATATAGGTCTGGCAATTATTATATTTACAATAGTCGTTAAGCTGTTGATGATGCCGCTTACAATCAAGCAGCAGAAGTTTTCAAAAATGTCTTCTGTTATGAATCCTGAAATTCAGGCTATACAAAAGAAATATAAAGGTAAGAGCGATAGTGAATCTATTGCTAAAATGAACGAAGAAACGAGAAATGTCTACGCAAAATATGGAACAAGCCCTACAGGCGGATGTCTGCAGATGTTAATTCAGATGCCGATTCTTTTTGCTTTGTATTCTGTAATCAGAAATATTCCCGCATATGTTCCAACTCTGAAAGAATATTTCCTTAATATTCTTAACGGTCCGGGTGGAAATGACGGTCTTTTCAGTATTGCAGGTTTTGCAGAAAAGATGAAGGAAACGTTTTCACTGGGTTTTGACTGCGTGGCAGAAAATACTAACCAGCTTATTGATACGCTGAATACTTTTACGACAGATCAGTGGAATACACTTGCAACAACATTTTCAGATAAGGCAGATTTAATTAACAGTAATCTTGATCACATTAATCATGTGAATAACTTTTTTGGAATTAATCTTTCACAGGCACCGGGACTTGTATTCGGATTGCCTATACTTATTCCTATTCTTGCCGGTTTAACACAGTTTATCAGTGTTAAGCTTATGAGTGTTAAGAATAATAATGATGAAGATAATCCTGCGGCAGCATCTATGAAGATGATGAATATGGTAATGCCTATTATGTCAGCACTGCTTGCAATTACATTGCCGTCAGGTCTTGGCCTTTACTGGATTATGACAGCTGTATGTCAGATTATCACACAGCTTATTTCCAATGCATACTTTGATAAGCTTGGAATTGAAGGTACTATTCAGAAAAATCTTGATAAAATTAATAAGAAACGTGCAAAACAAGGTCTGCCACCAACAAAAATGGCAACTGCCGTTAAGAAAAATGCGAAGAGCATCGACAGTGCCAAAGAGAGAGTTAAGAACTTAGAGGAAAAGAAAGCAGCCAACGATGCCAAGATAAAAGAAATTCTCGATTCCACCAAGTATTATAAAGGCGGTAGCGACAAGAAACTTAGTATGGCCCAGAAAGCAAATATGGTATC
>JBJENU010000324.1:0-5790 GCA_051880355.1 Lachnospiraceae bacterium
GTCATTATTAAATTGCGTGATTGTAAAGCCTCCATCAACCCTGTCTGCTAATATCTGCTTATATAAAGGCAATAATTTAGGTAACTTTGCTGTTCCTGAATTTTTAGGCAACTTCTGGTTATACAAATTAACATATTCATTAATACCCTGTATTTTCGTTTTACCATCAGTGCAGACAAATCCGCCTATAATTCTATTGTACAATGATATAGCCTCATTAGTAACTATTTTACTATAATTATTTATGTTAAAATAGCCATATACATCATTATCACTTAACTCACCATGAAAATCCCTGCCAATTTTTTCAACTTTTTCCTTTAGTTCGGGTACCATACATATTTTCTCAAAAGCCCTGATATTATCAATAAATTTAGGCAAGTTCTGATTAATTATTCTATATGCAATTGCTGTACTTTTCTCCTCACTCACATACATATTCTTTCTGTTCTCGTAGAATCCAGTAAAATATGTTGTGAATTTTTCAAAACTTTTCACCGCATTTTTTTCTTCTTCAGTTTGAGCAACATTTTTCAATATTTCTGTTACCATATCCTTTGAAAATAATTTTTTATACTCCTCATCTTTTGTTGCCCTATCACTAATATACTTTCTAAATTTTACAGACATTTCAGCTAATTCTTTGTCCTGCTTTTCAGTTCGTGACTTATTACAATACAGTTCATAATATTCCTGAATACCATCCAATTGCAGGTCTGCCAAAACTCTTGAAATAAATAATTTATGATAATCATCCATCATTTTTTTAATTATCAAATACTGCTTTGAACGTTCCTCATCCCTTGCAAGCATACCACTCTTTTTGATATTTTCCAATGTTTTCCCTTGTGGAATCAGTTCAAATCTTAATGTTTTTGATACCGGATACTGACCAACACATCTTTCAAATTTTCTATTCATTTTCTCATTCTCCTTCTCAATTTTATTACATAGTTTTATTATATCATAATACAATATTACTTTCAACTATTACATTATACTCTGATTAACTATAATTACTAACAAAATATTTTCTTTAATTGTAATAAATACTTCATCCGCAGACCTCACCTCCAAAATACAAATACATCATTTTCCATTACCTTAATTCTACAACCCCTTCTGTCGCTTTATTGTGACTTGAACAAAAACTTTTAAAAAAATCCTGCATCTTCCCACCAGAAGACACAGGATATAATCATTCATATTGTTTTAGTGCACTTTTCAATTCATCTATCACACTGTTTTTCAGGCTCTCCGGTGCCAGCACTTTGAACATATTGGCGTACTGCACAAACCAGCCGGTCAGGGTAACACTGTCCATTTTACTAAATACCGCCACGTATTTTGTCTCTGAGATTTTTCTCACTTTGATTTGGTCTCCGGCAAAATCATACAGTATGGCATTGGTGACCTGGCACGGTTCGTACTCCACTTCTATCCTGATGGTCTCTCCGGAAAAATGATTCACGCTCTCTGTTATATATTTTTGGATATACAGTTCCGGATTGGGGCCTATTTTTTCCTTTACATCAAGTGCATACTCATCTGACATGGCAAGGTTTTGTATTCTGTCGAGTCTGTAATGGGTAAGCCCTTGGTGATTGTCGTGGGAGCCGATTAAATAATAGTTATTGTCGGACCAGTATATTGCATAAAGACTCAATGTATATACTTTGCCATCTTTCCTTAGAACCTTCTGCATCCTGTCATTGATTTCCGTGTACCGGAACTCAATTTTTTTATGGGTAAACATTGCTTCCAGCATAAGCTCTATGTATGTTCCTATTTTTGAAGTTGTTGTCATATTGCCTGGAAGCTGCATCATCATGTGGGAAAATCTGCTCCTTCCTCTGTTGCTTGTGAGTTTGAGAAGTTTTTCTCTGATGACTGCTGCCTCATTTTCTGATACGCATCTTGCCTGCTGCACTGCATCCATCATTATCTTTATTTCCCAGTCGTCAAAGGCATGTTTTTTCATATACCAGCCTTTGCGCTTGTCCTTGGCCTGCTCTATCTCATAACCGCAGGACTGAAGCATGACAATATCTCTGTATATTGAACGCCTGTCAACTGTTCCCACGCTATATTCATTTTTCAGTTTATCGACAATGGCTCTTGCATTTATGGGAGTCTTTTCATCTGTGCCTTCAAGTATCTGCAGTACCCTGATAAGTTTTTCTTTACGCTCTGTTGCCATATTTTTATCCTTTCTTAGAAGTCCACAAGATAAATTCCTATGTTTATTTGCCTGTAATCTCCTCTGACAGATATGTGGGTTATTTTGCCTTTAAGCATCTTTCCCGCATCCATAAGCCGGGCAAATACAATATTGTCCTTGGCCGGCACATATCCCACCTTGCGCTTGTCTGCCGTAAGTACCAGTATCGCATTGCTGTCATACTTGTTGTCCTCTCTTTGCAGCACAAGGCTGTCGCCTTCTTTTATATCATCCAGCACGGACTTGTCCTTCAGGTGCATTGTTCCGGCCACATAGGAGTCAAATAAATGTATCTCTGAAATAAGAGGCTTTATTATTTCGCCCAAATCGTGATTATCAATCAGTGACACCACATTTTCTTTTTTGATATCTATTTCATTTGCCATATGATTTTCACCCCGTCTTTCAACATTTCTTCAATAACCTTGTCCAGTTCTTTCCCATATTCAGCATATGATTTAAGCTCATCCTGCAAATCCTTCCTGACGTCATCTATTGCCTCATTATCGTCCAGCAGATATTTGTACATATACGGGTTGGTGTGTGTAATCTTATCTATCTCGGACAGGATTTCCTCGATTCTTTTTTCAATATCAGGAATCTCTACTTCAATGACACCCATATTCATACCTTCCAGAGCCTTTTTCACAAGCGTCTCATCCTCCTGCAGGCCTTTAAGATTATTGCAGTTGTAGTCTATTACTGTTTTATTCCATAATTCCATCAGGCTTGGCGTCTGGGCTGTCTTAGGATTAATATCGGGATGTATCAGTTTTGCAAGCCTCCTATATATCTTTTTTATCTGCAAAACATCCTCGTTGGTGATTTTCACAGCGTTTTTGGCTGCCTCGTTCTCTTCTGCCATCTGTTTTAAATGTTCATTATATTCCTTCATCTGAACATCAATGTAGGACTGTAATTGTGCCTGTTTTATGTCCTTGCCCTGATTGATTCTTGCCTGACAGAAACTAATTATTTTCTTTTTTCTTATACATTCTACTTTTTGCTCAAATACTTTAGTGATTAAATCTCCCAATTCCCTGGTATAAGCCATCTCATATTCAAAGGCCTGCTTTTTTAACTTATCCCGCTTCAGAAGAAGCTCTTCGTATCTTGAATATCCTTCGTTACTCACTTTTACTATGTCCATATCCTGCACCTCCGGTACATATTAAGTTTATTGTAACATATGTCGCAATATTGTGACAGTATATATTTAGATATAAAAATTCCGGTTTTAGCAGGACTAAAAGAGTCTCTCAGACTACGTCACGCTAAAACCGGAAATATAAAATCAAACCATTTCAAATGGCCAATTACAGATTAGTATAAAAAATTCCCGTAAGCAGCTGAACAACAATTGATACCACAGATATCATCACCCAGCAGGCAAAGCCCATGGCAATTGGCTTGCCGCCTTTTTTGATAAGCTGCACAAGGTTGGTGTTAAGGCCGATTGCACACATTGCCATGGCGATGAAGAACTTGGCAAGCCACTTCATCGCTTTTACAAAATCAGCTGAGTACCAGGCAGTGAAACTGCTTGCCGGCAAAAGCCCCACAATGGTGGTAAGCACAGCTGCACCAATGAAAAACAGGATGAACCACGGGAATATTTTTTTGAAAGAAAAAGTGCTTTCGGCACCGCCCTGTTTTTTAGCCTTCTTCATGCGGTAAATGGCAAGTGTCAGGGTAATCGGAATAATTGCCAGTGTTCTTGTAAGCTTTACCGTTACGGCAGTTGTAAGGATGCTGCCACAGTTGTAGATTCCTTCGGCTGTTGAGGCTGCTGCAGTCACTGACGAGGTGTCGTTAACTGCCGTGCCTGCAAAAATTGCAAAGCCCTCGGAGCCCATCCCGATGGCGTGTCCCAATGTTGGAAAGATAAGGGCTGCCAATACGTTAAACAAAAAAATTACTGAAATTGACTGGGCGATTTCTTCATCATCTGCCTCGATAACCGGCGCTGTTGCTGCAATGGCTGAACCGCCGCAGATTGATGAGCCGACGCCGATAAGTGTTGAAACCTTGGCATCCATCTTCAGGACTTTTTTCATAACAGCCGCAACAATAAGGGACACAGCAATTGTGCACACTATTACAGGCAGGCTCTGGGTTCCCACCTTGGCAATAGTTCCAAGATTAAGGGAAAAGCCAAGAATAATAACTGCATATTGCAAAATTTTCTTGGAGGTGAATTTAATTCCCTTTTTCATTCTGTCATGGCCCGCAAGTTTTGGGGCACACATGGTAATTATCATACCAAAAATAATTGCGAATACAGGGGCACCAATTACCTCCAGGGAAAATCCGCCGACGGACAGTCCTCCAAGAAAAGTTGATATTCCTGCAATCACAACGCATAATAAAATTCCGTAAATCATTTTTTTCCTTCCTTAAATGCTAATATAATTCCTTCACTCTAATTCTATCCTACTATCTGTCATATATCAAGTATTTCCACAATTTTTCTTGATTTTCATAAGATATCTGCTATAATATAGTTTGATTTTCAAATTATATTATTAGAGGAGATAAAAATTATGTCAACTACTTTAAGTGCCCGCGACAAAGCTAATTTACGGGCAAGTCTGATTTTTAAACTTATCTCACTGATTGCCTCAGTGTATGGTCTGTGTTTTACAATAAAAGAACTGAAGTCCTTTACTTACTACACAACACTTTCCAATGTTGCCATAGACATAGTGCTGATAATTGCCATCATTATGGATGTTTTGCTGATTACAAAGGGCAAAAATTATAAGACCAACGGCTTCTACATATGCAAATATATGATGACTGTTGCAATTTCCCTCACGTTGCTTATATATATGTTTATTCTGGCACCAACAAGCAAGGCCGGCTTCTTTGGTTCTTACTTCAATAATTACGGCGGCAGCTTTGGTGTGCATTTTATCGGGCCTGTTTTTGCGATTCTGGATTTCCTGCTTTTTGATTATGATTACAAATCAAAAAAGAGTCACGGAGTTTTTGCAGTAATACCGCCTCTGTGCTATGTGGCTTTTGTAGTAATCCTTGCCACGGCAGGTGTGCGCTGGGGCGAAATGTATGCTCCATATAATTTTCTTAATTACGGTGCCCCTACAGGCTGGTTTGGCTGGGATTTATCACAGCTTAGCAGCACAAGTCTGGGCATTGGTGTTGCATACCTGATTGTTGTGCTGCTTATTTTCTTCCTTTTACTTGGCCAGCTATATCTGTGGATTAGTAATAAAAGACGTAATAATCTCAATAAGACCGTCCACTGAGATTTTATGCTGTGCCAGTAATTCATCGGGATTATAATCTGTGTGGAATTTTTTGGAAAGGCCAAGGTTTCTCACCTTCATGGAGCTGTCACCATAAAAGCTGCCAACTCTCTGTCCAAAACCGCCGTCAACTTCTCCGTCCTCAATGGTTATGACAAGCTGATGGTCCTGTTTTAACCTTTCCAGAAGTTCTTCGTCCAGGCCTGTGAGGAATACAGGGTTAATTACGGTGATTTTTTCACCGTAAACTTTTTCATATTTTTGTGCAGTTTTTACCGCAAGCTCAACCAGACAACCAAC
>JBJENU010000325.1:0-5773 GCA_051880355.1 Lachnospiraceae bacterium
ACCGTCACCCTTAGCCTGATCACTGTCTGAACCAGGAAGACCATAGAACATATCGCAGTTATGTACCCATATATGGTCATCACTCTGCTGGAGGCCTACATTATCACCTTCACCTGAATCACAGAGCATAAAGCCAAGATTACGTACTTCTACGTTGGAAGCGTTGGCTATTCTTACGCCCCAGCCAAGAGCTGTTGCATCCTCGCCCACACCTTCTACGGTAATTCCGCATGACAATCTGTTGCTGTCACCTGAACCTTTAATTACAAAATCTCCTGCAAAATTACTTGAATCAGTTGTCATAAGACCATCATTGTTAACTGTACCAATAATTCTGATTGCCAGAGGTCTTGTCTCATAGCCCTTCTTATACGCAAGAAGAATATTGGTTATACCTGTACATTCAGTTACATTGGTGTCCTTAGAGCCTGTCTTTACAGTCATCTCTACAGAATCAACTGTATCCTGTGTAATATACACAACAACTGCATCAGACTTCAGAGTACCATCATCATTATAAGCACCTGAAGATGTTCCGTTCACCCATCCAAAACCTGTTCTGTCATAGGCACTAACTGTAAGTGTATCTGTTACGGCAGTAACGCTTCCGCTACTTGTAACAGCCTCAACCTTAAGTACATAATTACCTGCCTTAAGGCCAAGTGCATCTGCTCTCCAGTATGTCGGATACTGTCTTACCAGCTCATTATCAAGCTGAACATATGCCGAATCTGAAGCCGATGCCTCCTTAACATAAACCTTGTAAGCCGTAGCACCGCTTACCGGTGACCACTCAGCATAGGCTGATTCAAACCAGCCTGCTGCTTCTGTAATAGACACAGTTGTAGCCGCTTTAGTCTCTTGCGCACTAAACTGCAGAACTGTTGTGAAAATCAACGCAAACGCCAGAACGAATGCTGTTATCTTTTCACAGATTCCCAAATACCTTTTCTTCATAGCCCTTCTCCTTTAACTATAATTAGCGAAATATGGAATCAAGTGTCCCAAATATCGTCAGTGTAATTATAGTACTATTTTCCCATAAAATCAACAGTTTTTTTGTGAACTTTTACTTTATTATTTGTATTTCCTATTGCTTTTTTGTGAAAATATTACAAATCCCTGATGCATATAATGCATCAGGGATTCTTATCTTGGTTTTATGGAATTTATTAGTCTTCTGAACCACCATCGCCAATCTTTTGGGTTACCTTGCCATTCACAATAACATAACCAACATTGTCAGCCTGGTAGGTTGTATCAACCATTGAAAGCTTACCGTTTACGATATACCATTCAGCGCCATTGTTTTCAACAATTCCTGTAAAGTCTTTGTTGAGTTTGCCGTTTGTCATATAGAGGAACTCGCCGTTTGCACGGACAATACCTGAACGTGTATCAAGCTTACCATAGCTTACATAGTAAGTATCGCCATCGACTTCAACAGTTCCTTCAAATGTAAGGGCTATAAGGCAGCCGTCAACAACATACCATGTTTTACCTGCATTTTCAACAAAGCCTGTGTAGGTCATATCGCATATACCATCTACAAGATAGTACCACGTATCATCCAGCTGTACAAGTCCATTGTAGCTTGAAGCGACCTTGCCGTTAACTACATACGCCACCTCACTGCCTGTGTTAACAAGTCCATTGGATGTTGCAGCAACTTCGCCGTCAACAACATACCATTTTGCACCTGCGTTATCTACAAGTCCTGTGTAGCTGTCATCATATTTGCCATTAATAATGCCAAGCCACTTGCTTCCGTCATAAGCAAGAGATGTTCCTTCCGTATTTACCTTGCCGGCTCTCACATACCATGTACCATTTGTATCGGTAAAGAAGCCTGTGTATCCGGTTGCAAGCACACCATTCTCAACATACCACTTAGCACCTGCATTGTCCACAAGGCCTGTGAAATCTGTTGCCACAGCATTGTCTACATAGTAGTAATAATTTCCGTCCTCTTCCTTGACAAGACCATTCTTTTCTTCCACAGGTTCCTGTGCATTGAATGGGTTCCACTCACCAAGGAATGTGGCTACTGTTGCATCCTCGCCGTCATATGTCTTAGCTTCATTTAATACTGTTGCCCATGCAACTCGATTACCTGAGTTATCAACATCAGCAGTCTCAATTGTGTTGTATTCAACACTGTATGGAGATTCTCCTGAAAGTCCTGAACCCCATCCTTCCGGTTTAATAAGTGAAAGGCCGGTTCCCCAGTGTTCATCAGCAGCATCAACTGTAGTATTGATAAATACCGCCTCACCTGTATTGGCTGCCCATGGTCTTCCAAAATATCCCGGTTTAGATGTATATGTAGAAGCTGTATCAACTCCAGGAGTTGTTGATGTTACGTGGCAGTCGAGGAACAAAAATCCTCTGTGAGTGCTGTCGTTCTGAGCTGCTGTTATGTAGCCCAAATCATTATTGCTTCCTGATGACTGGTCATTTGTATTAAATACAAGGGCTGTCTCCTTAAATACTGCAGACATACCACCAAATATGTAATCTGTACCGCCGTATACAGCACCCTTATTGAATGCTGCCGTTGCGCCAAGACCACCATACAATGTATCCTGACGTCCTACAAACTTACAATTGTCAAAGAAAATGTTCTGAATTCCGTTGCATATTGCAAGAGCTGCCGCTCTTTCTACGTATTCCTTCTGCTGAACAGTTACATCGCCCACTGTCTTTATGTCATCTCTCAGAACAGAACCATTTTTAGCTCCTGACTGTGAAACGATAATATCGTTTGCAGCAGCTGCAGAAACGTACTGGTTAAATGAATTTTCAAAAATAATATTCTGTGCAGATACATTATCGGCAGAAATTACTACTGTCGCATTCCAGTAGCTTCCGGCTGTTGAACCTGCACCAGGGTTAATGAAGCTTGGATAACCGTTAGCCTTATTAACCTCAAGCAAATCTGCGTTGGCCTTACAATCACTACCCATAGAGTAGTATGTGTAACCATGTCCGTAATACCATGTAATACGAACTGCATTTTCTTCAATATCAACGCCCTTATTGGTTAAACCAATTGAAGGTGTAGCACTTGCATTCTTAAGAACTACATTAGGAGTATCAATAACCAGCATCTCTTCGTAGTTACCCGGATCAATCATAATTGTAACTACCTGACTTTCGGTTCTTGTCATCTTACGAACTGCTGCAAGAGCTGCATTAATTGTTGTATATTCCTTATCTGCGCCTACATAAACTGTCTCAACATATTCAGCTGACTCTGAATGGCTTACGCTGATTTCAGTAAAGTATGTCTGTGAACTGTTAGTACCGGCTATACCACTAATAACAAAATCTCCGTCAGTCTGTGCCACAAACTGCTTAACGTCAATCTGGCTTGTGCTGCCTGACTTTTCATCAACAGTTTCGCCATTAGCCTCAAAGCCTGCGCTATAACAATACTTTACAGTTACCACGTCACCTGCTGCAACATCAGGAATTGTAACTGATGAACCTGCACCGCCCATAAGAAGATATTTGTTCTGGTTGTTTTTAGCATTAACAGCCTTAAGTCCGTAGAAATATGTATAGCTGTCGGATGTTACACCTGCAAAGCCATCTGCAAGGAGTGTACCAAAGGTCCACTTGGTCATCATACCCTTAACAGGAATTGTAACTGACGTTGCAGCGCCATCAACCTTGGCATCCTTGGTATAGTACTGATTAATACCGGTCATGGTATTGTCAAGAGTTACCTTATACTGACCGTCACGAAGAGTAATTTCCTCGTTAAGTGCAAAGGTGTAGCTATATCCTGCTTCGTTGATATTGGTAAAGGTTACTTTAGCGTCATCCGGAACAGTACCCTCAACACTTACAGTAACAGTATATACCGGTTTCTTTTCAAACTGGATTACAACCGAATTAGTACTTAAATTATAACTTATTCTGGTTGTCAAAAGTGTAAAATCATTAACACCGCTTGCTTCAAGAGCGTATTCAACACCTGCTTCAACCTGAATTGAGAAACTGCCTGTTGAATCTACCGCAAACTCCGGAACATAGACATTATCAGAGATAAAGCTAAGTTCAAGACTATTAATGGCATCATCATCAATGCCCTCCACAGTACCTGTTATGGTAATCAGTTCAACCTGTGACACTTCAACATCAAAGGTCTTATTTTCCTGTGCAACTGACACAGAAGCTTCTGAGCTTACCACAAAGCCATTGGCACCTGAAAGAGCCACATTGTAGTCAAAGTTGCCAAAAAGAGTTGCTTCATACGCACCGTCAACAACATCTGCAACAGTAACCATTCCGGTCTGGACATTGGTAAATTCAATACCATATGCACCTGTGATTTCTGCACCTGTAACTGTACCTGATACTGTTACCTCAGGATTATGCTGTCTGTAGATACGTCCGCATACAAGCTTTTCATTAGTACATGTAATTGTATACCAGCCTGCTTCCACTGAGGTTGCATATACCTTACATGGCTCTAAGCCTGCGTTTTTAAGGTAATCAAAATAAAACTCATCTCCATCCGGATCTGTAATCTTATACGAAGCTGCATTGCTATTAGAGCCAAGTAAAAGTGTGGCCGCATCGCCCGGATACAGGTAAATTTCTAAAGAAACACCGCTTCCTGCACCTGCATTATCATAGATGTAACCACTGTATACCGTGCCATTAGCATCCGTTTTGGACTTGGTGTCATATCTTGAAAGTTCCGTATTAGTAGTTCTAAGTCTGTGGCTTGTCTTTCCGGCTGCATTAAACTTTACTGCGGCATTGCCGGCAGCATCATTGGCAGCAAAATCTCCAAGAGTAACACCTTCTGTTCCCGGCTCTACATCCTCTGAATAAAAGCCATTGATAACATCAACAGTTAAATTGTTGTTGTACTTTGAAGTATCAAGTGCCTCTGCACCAAAATCCCATACATCAATTTTAGATGTGTCCAGTGCAGCCTTAGGAATGATACAGGCACTGTTAATATATGCCTTGTCTTCCGTTACCTCAATGGTAATTGTGCCGGCAGAGCCTGTGTAATCAAATACAACTGCATTGGTTCCCATGGCAAGACAACCGTCAATATCACAGTAGCCTGCAGTCTTTGCTGACTTTGAATCCACAGCAAATGTACCATTGGAAGCTGTTGCCACAAGTGTACCTGCGCTGTTATTATCACCTGTAACTACAAGGTAACAGTCGCCGGCAACACTAAAGGTAAGCTTGTTGCCAACCTTAAATTCAACTCCGTACTTATCGCCTCTATAACTTGCCGCATTCTGATCGCCTGCATCAAACGAGAAAAGCCCGTATGTTCCAGTGTTAGGACTAACCTTGTTCTCTGTTATAAAGTCAAAAGTGTAGGTTGTACCTGCCACCGGTGTATCCACTGTATAACCATCGACAGTACCGGTCTCAGCGCTGGTCTTTACTGCCGCACCAGGGATTGATATTGAACCAAACACTGTTGCCACCGCAAGGATTACTGCGCTGATTTTTCTAAGCATTGCTTTACGCCCAGATTTCATATAAAAATCCTCCTTTTAGTTTTGATAATCAAAAATTACCATAAAATTTTATGCCATTCCACTTATTTTTTTACATTTTATCAAATATTTACATATATTTTGAGCGTGACACAGTGTCAAGGTTGCTGTTTTTTAACATTTTCGTGGCACAGGAACAAAAATGCCATCAGGCAGCTTCACCTGATGGCATTTCTTAATGTTATTATACTTTATTCAACAACCTTACCATTGCTAAGTGTATATGTAACACC
>JBJENU010000326.1:0-5755 GCA_051880355.1 Lachnospiraceae bacterium
CATTTGGAAACAATAAAGTTTATAAAATTTTCCGGAAACATCTCTTTAAGTCTTACGCTGCCCTGGCTTATATGCAACTTCTCATCAAGAAGCTTCCACACTTCTGTGGGAAGATAATAATTATCCATCAGGAAAATAAGCAGTTTTCTGCCACACTGCTCCTCTCCCTCAAGGGACATAAAAATATCGTCATCAAAAAGAGACTCCCATTGGAGAACAGACCTTCGTGTATCCATATTTTTATAAATAGCTTCTGCTTTTTTGACCCACCGGCCTGACGGTGTATCATCTTCCTCTTCCTGACACTCTTCCTCTGTGGTTCTGGCATAGTTAACTGCCGCCTCATATGCTGCCCTCAAACGCTTGAAGCCCTCCGGATTATCTTCCGGGTTAGTAACCTTTAATTTTTCCCGGTAAGCCGCTTTTATGACATTCTCATCCTTTGTGGCAGCAATATTCAAAATATTAAAAATTTCCTCTAAAGTCATTTACCTAACCTCAACCAACTCAATCTTAAAATTTAATTCCTTGCCTGCCATCTCATGATTAGCATCAAAAGTAATTGTGTCTTCATCCTTGGCAGCTACTTTTACAGGAAAAGGCTCTCCCATGGCGTTGGCAAGATATACCTGTTCACCAACTGAAAGCTCTGCTGCGCCCGGCATCTGGCTAAGTTCCACAACAAATATATATGTCTGGTCCGGCATACCGTATGCCTCCTCCGGCATAAGATGCACATTCTTAATTTCGCCAACCTCCATATCAGCTACGGCATTATCAAAGCCTTTTATCATCTGCCCTGCGCCGCATACAAACTCAATAGGCTCTCCCCTGTCGTAAGACGAATCAAATTTTGTTCCGTCGTTAAAAGTTCCCTCATAGTGTACCTTACATGTCTTGTTTAAATTACTCATTTTCATCCTCCAAATACTTATATTCTCTGACCTGTAGTCATTCCCTGATATTCGTTGTACATTGTCTCTTCTATTTTTCTTGTCATAAGTGTGCAGGTATTGTCCTTAAGGCAAAGTTCGAACCACACAACTCCTATACTCTCACCAATTAACTGGACTTTAACCCACAAATTGTTCTCATCTGCCAGACAGGCCGAAGCCGCATATGTCTCATTGTATACAGGGAATTTTCCAACCCTGTTACAGCCCATTCCAAATTCAATACTGCATTCGCCGTCACGGTTGGTATAGTTGATTTTTCCATAATCCTCACATAATTCATAGGAAAGCTTCGTAATTCCCATTGGATTTGGTCCGAAAGTAAAGGCTGCCCCCTTGGCAAAGCTGCTGTCAGCAACAGCCATACCTTTTTCAAGGCTTATAATCTGTCTGTCCTTTTCCATAACCTCACAATCGTCAATGTCTTCAACATCAATTTTATTGTAAATTTCCTGCCAGAAGGCCTGATAAATCATTTGCACACCGCCCTGAATTCCCTGGGCATCTGCCGTTGTAACAAATACAATGTTTTTTTCCGGTATGCAGACTGCAAGCTGACCTCCCATTCCATACATTGCAAAGCCGCCGTTTCTAATCTGCCAGAATTGATAACCATATCCCATAGATTCCTCTGCCGACGCCTGCTTGCCCACTGTTGACACAAGCTTTGAAGTGGCTTTTTTCAGGTATTCTTCATTAAAAATCTGAATATCTCCAAACCTGCCGCCACAAGACACTGTATACATAAGATTAAGCAAATCTATTGGTCTCATCATAAGACCGGAACCGCCAAGACTTGAACCGTACGGGTCTTTGATGCAATATGTATCCGGGGCAAACCCAAGTGTCCTTCCAAATCTGCTCATCATATATTCCGTAAATTCCATCCCTGACAGTTTCTCAACCAATGCGCAGAGAGTATGTGTGGAAGAAGTATCATAAGAAAAAACCGTACCCGGCATATGGTTCGGCTCCACCGTAAAAAAGCTTTCAACCCAGTTAATGTCAGGCAATACTTTATAAGTTGTTTTATCGTGGCAGCTTTCCATTTTAAGCATATCATCAATTGTCATTGCTGCTATATATGGATTAACATTGCCATTTTCGTCCTTTTTTACAAATTCAGGAAAATAGTCTGCAATATGGTCTGTAAGCTTTACCTTACCCTCATCAATCAAAGCACTGATACACAGCGACACAATACTTTTTGTAACTGAAAACATTCTGTGCAGTGTATCCCTCTCATAAGGTGCATAATATTTCTCAAATATAAGCTTGCCGTTTCTCATCAAAAGAAAGCTGTGCATACTTATCTTTTCATTATCAAGTCTGTCTAAAAATCTCTCAATCCACAGAGGGTTAATTCCTTCGTATATCATAATAAAACCTCCTAATCCAGATATTCATTTTGAAAACGTGACAGATGCTCATAAGGCAGAATCAGCCTTCCTCTGAACAATCCGCAGCAGTCATTCATCAAACTGTTATTTACTGCTGCAAACATATTGACGTTAAGCTTTGACAAATCAAGTTCCTGCAAAAGTATTCCACGCTCATAGGCTTCATCGAAATACACGCACTCGCCCTGCGGAATCAGGTTGCGTCTTGCCCTTTCACAGTCCTGACGTTTTTCGTAATTAGAATGATTAGCCAGTCCTATTTCTGCAACATCATCCATCCTTTTAGTTCTCAGCTGGAGTTCAATGTAGCATTTGGCACTTTCGTCATAAAAAGTGATATGAAGTGACTGATAACCATACTCGCTTGGCTGGCACACATAGTCCCTGTAATATGGTTTAACTGCCTCGTCAAGCATATTGCTGTCACTTATTTTAATACCGTCCTCCTGTGGTATGAACCCACGCTCCCGCAAAAAGTCCGGCAGAGCATTGGCAAGCTGGTACAGATACTTTTTCTCAACCTCTTCACGGTCTGTCTCATCTCTTAAATGGCATCCCGGCACTGATATCACTATCCTGTATGCAATCAAATCCCTTAAGCTGTTCAGTCTGTCTGTCAGTTCACTGACCGCAGGATATGTGCCGTTTTGCCTGTAATACTCATATATGTACTGAACCACATATCCGTTAAACTTTTCTTCGGTACGAATAAGTGACTTTATTCTGCCCTTTAGTGTAAAAGCAAGATATGGATACTCCTTTGCCATATATACATAAAATTCCCTGATTTTCTGTGACTGCGCCGTTAAGAAATCATTGTGCAAAAGTAAGTCCATTACCTGGCCTAACATGGCAGCGTGAACCGTATCCACCTCATTGTGGCTCTTTGATGCACTTTCTTCCAAAGCGGCACTGTACTTCTGTAAAATACGAAGAACAGTATCACCGGAATACAGGTAATCATTTAATTTAATCATTAATATTTTCCTCTCTGTCTCCAACTGTTGTCAGAAGATATTCATAATGAGGTTTTACCTCAGTAAACCGGGTATCCCGGGTAATTTTTCTCATCATTTCAAGATATTGTGATGCCTTGCCGGTATCTCCTGCCCCGCTGTACTCAAGATAAAGCAGATAATCATTGTAAAAATTATAAAACTCTGTGTACTGCTCATACTCAGGGTCTGAAACACCGCTTAAGGCATTGATTGTATCATAGAAATCAATTAAGCTTCCATATCTTGCGTTCATAAGGTCCGAACGTAGCACCTTATAGTCGGGATACTCCTCCTCACCTGCAGCCTCAAGTGTAACACTTACCGCAGCCCATATAAAAATCAAAAGTACCAGGGTTATTACTGCCTGTATAATAATTTTACTAATTTTCACACTCAAGCTCCCCCTGCACATATTTTTCAAGGTCATATTCCACTGAAAAGCTGTACTTGTCAAATTCTGCAATTTTTTCGGCAGGAATCTTAAAAATACCGGTAAAAAGTGCTACTACATCAGCCTTATACTTTTCGAGCATTTCCTTGGTCTTTTGGCTTACTTCATCGGTATAATATCTCATCCCAACATAATTGGTAAGAAGACGATATCCATTTTCAACGGAATTGCCTATATAAAATTTATCGTATTTACCTTTTTTGCTGTAGTCATCAAGACTTTTTGCAAAATTATCCTGACACTCCCTGTATTGGTGCCAGAGAATACCGGCCTTGGCATATTCTTCATAGCCCTCCTTTTCAAGGGCATCTGCATCAAGAAGACAATAATACAGTTCCTCCAGATTACCTGCTTCATACAGCTGCCTTGCTCTAGACAGGTCTCCTCTTCCTGCATTAACGGTGTTATCCTTCATGCAGTAAACCGTTATTCCCACAATACAGCTTATTAAAAACGCTGCCAGAAGGACTATATTAATTCGCTTCTGAATTTTGTAACATATCTGTGCCCCGGACTGAGATATTACCCGGCGTTTCAGTTCCTCATTGGCCTTTTCATAGCTGTCAATCTCTTGGCTTTTTTGTATTGCTTCATCATTGTCACTTCCACAATACGGACACTTTAAATCACTGTAAGTAATTTCAGCTCCACAACTTAAACATTTCATTACTTTTCTCCCACAAATTCTTGTGCCAGACTATAGTATGCTTCCTTTTCCCCTGTGTAATCATCCTCATATTCTTCGGCTGCTTTTACCGCTCTTTCAATTATATCCTGACTGAAATTCATTTCCTCCATGGCATAATTATATGCCATGTCCTTTATATCCTTCAAATACTCATCATTGCCCAGGCGTTTGTCATCCCCTGTTAACGTATCGTACCTATGTATAATTCTTGCAATTTTTTTAATAATATCACAAGCCTGTTCAACAAGAAATCCATGCTCCAGTAATCCCTTATCCACATCCTCACGGTAATTTCCTATGCGGGTCTTCATGGATACATAATCAGAATAAAGAGCTCCTACTTCCGTGTATTTACCATAATAGTAAGTGCTTTCCAGACCATCAAGATACTCCGTAAGCTCATCATATTTTTTCTGTACAAGCAAGGTCTCAAGCTGGTTTTTCTCAGCCTGCTCCTTCTCATATTGTTCCCTTTCCCTGCCTGCCGAACTAATTCCTATAATCACAACTGCAATCACAAATATAATTGCAACAACAGCAAGCACCTTCCACAGGCTCTTTGAAACCCTTCTTGGAATCACGTTGGGAATATTCTGAATTTCTTTTCTTTTACTGATAATCTGCCCGATTCTTTTTTTATGCTTTTCACCGGCTGCTTCCTTGTCCTCTCCTCCACAATATGGACAAATACCGGTTTTTTCATCAAACTGGGCACCACAATTCTTACAATTCATTTTTTCACCTATTTTGCAAAATCATTAAGAAGCTTATACGCATCTGCAACAGCATCTTTATTGCTTCCTGCCATTGCCGTTACTGTTATAAAATGTCTGTCGCCCTTTTGTGCATAGGTCATAAGACATCTGCCCGCCTGGTCCGTAAAGCCCGCTTTCACGGCAATAATTGTCACATTGTCCTTGCCGTCAACATCAGCCGAGTCCTTCTCCAAATTGGTAAATGCGTGATTATCCATAACAACTCCGCCGCTGTGAGCCCATGTAGCCGTTGACGTGTACTCCTTTGCAGACAAAATCTTAGCGCAGGTTTCATTTTTCATAACATAATCAAAAAGCTTAATCATATCTTCAACTGTTGTATAATGTTCACTATCATGAGCTCCCAGTGCATTGGTAAAATTAGTATTGGTAAGGCCTATTTCTTTGGCCTTATTGTTCATAAGCACGGCAAAAGCCCTCTGACTTCCCGATACCATTCTTGCAATACCTTCCGCACACTCTGCACAGGACTGTAGAATCAGTCCATAC
>JBJENU010000327.1:0-5720 GCA_051880355.1 Lachnospiraceae bacterium
ACAAGAGATGGAAGCATAGTTGCTTACGGAATGATTCCTTTTGCAGGAGACGAGCTAACTGAAGCGGTTGCCAAGGCATGTCTTGTGGATTTTAATACTGCTGAGAGGATTAAAACTGAAATGGGACTTGGCAAGGAAGAAATGGAATATAAGGATATTATGTTTCTTCCACAGAAGATTACTGCCAAAGATTTTATGGATATAGTAAGACCTGTTATGGATACTGCTGCCAGGGCTGTTGCTGACAAGATAAAGGAGCTTAACGGCGGAAAGGCAGTTAATGCAGTATTTGTAGTAGGCGGCGGCGGTAAAATTCTTGGCTATACCGACCTTGTTGCCAAATATCTTGGTATTGCAGGCGAAAGGGTTGCTGTAAGAGGCGAGGAAGTGCTTACCGGTGTTGATTTTGAAGTTGAGGATGTGAAAAAAGATTCGCTTTTTGTCACACCTGTGGGCATATGTACCAATTACTATGCACAGAAAAACAACTTTATGTTTGTCAATGTCAACGGACAGAGAGTCAAGCTATATGATAACAGCCATCTGACAGTAGTTGATGCCATTATGCAGGTAGGATTTCCTAACGAGGATTTATTCCCTAAACGTGGCAGGGAGTTACAATTTACTGTCAATGGCAAACCAAGGATGGTAAGAGGAAGTGCCGGTGAAGGGGCTGTAATTAAGCTTAATGGCAATGTTACCAATCTGAATGCCACAATCCAGCAGAATGATATTGTGGAAATCACTGAATCTACGGAAGGTGCCATGGCAGAATGTACAATCGGACAGTTGGAGGAATTTAAATCCAGCATTGAATTTACCGTTAATGGTAAAAATGTGCTCTGCCCTAGATTTGCATATGTAAACGGTGCCCTGAATTCTGAATTTTATCAGATAAAAGATGGTGATGCCATTGTTATGGAAAATTTCTATACAGTTGCACAGCTTTTTGAATTTCTTGATGTGCCGATGGAAAGCTTTGATATAACTGTTAATAATGAACCGGCAAATGAAAATACCAAGGTTTATGAGAATTTTACCGTTGTGTTTGAACCGATAAAGTACGTTGAGGAAAATCTTGCAGACAAGATTATTGAAGGGCCTGTTGTTGCCCATAGAAGGGTTGTCCCGGAGGATGAAAACGGTTCACCTGCAAATAATACAGAGGCTGATGTTGAAAATCCACAAGGTGTTACAGAGGATGAACCGCCTAAGGAGATTCACGATATAGCCGTTATTATCAACGGTGCACCGGTTATTTTAAAAGGCAAGGCAGAGTATGTGGTGGTTGATATATTCACGGTTTATGATTTTGACACCAGCGTACCGAAGGGCGATCTTGTATTTAAAGTTAATGATAAAAATGCGGAGTATATGGCACCTCTCAATCAGGGGGATGTAATTGAGCTTCGTTGGAGTAATGACTGATGAGAATGATGAGTATAGCCAGTGGAAGCAGCGGCAACTGTATATACATTGGCTCTGATAACACACATATTTTAATTGATGCAGGTGTGAGCCGCAAAAGAATTGTACAGGGACTTAATTCAATAGGACTTGACATGACTGACATCAGTGCTATTTTAGTTACACATGAACATAGTGACCACATAAAGGGTCTGGGCGTAATTTCAAGAAAGGATGCAATTCCAATGTATTCTTCAAAGGGAACAGCCCGCGGAATTATTGGAGCAGAGTCTCTCGGCAAGGTAGATAGTGGGTTGATTAATACTTTTGACGGAGTGGAAGAGTTTGAAATAAACGACTTGCATATTCAGCCAATCCGCATATCCCATGATGCCAATGAGCCTACAGCTTTCCGCGTCAATTGCGGCAAAAAAAGCGCAGCAGTTATGACAGACCTTGGATACTATGATGATACCATAATTGAGAGTATGACAGGACTTGATTCAATGCTTGTTGAATCTAACCACGACATAAGAATGCTGCAGACCGGAAGTTATTCCTATTATCTTAAGCAAAGAATTTTATCAGACAGGGGACACTTGTCCAATGAGGACTGTGGACGTATGCTGGCAAGGCTTTTGCATGATAATATAAAGCATGTATTTTTAGGGCATTTAAGCCATGAAAATAATTATCCGCAGCTTGCCTTTGAGACGGTAAAATGTGAGATAGATTTGGATCCGGTGCCATATTTTGCCAAAGATTTTGATATATCTGTTGCCGGGCGTGAAGAAAATTCCAAATTAGTTGAATTTTAAAAAAAGAAATGGAGATTATTTATTATGAAAAAGACAATTATTACAGTAGTTGGTAAAGACACAGTGGGAATTATTGCCAAGGTTTGTACATATCTTGCCCAGGCGGAGGTAAATATCCTTGATATTTCCCAGACAATTGTTCAGGATTATTTTAACATGATGATGGTTGTTGACAGTTCAAAGGCTAATGTAAGCTTTGACGAAATGTCTTCAAAGCTTGAAGAGCTTGGTAAGGAAATCGGTGTTCAGATTCTTTGCCAGCGCGAAGAAATTTTTGATATGATGCACAGAATTTAATTTGTGAGGAAAAAGAATGGTTTTTTCATCAGCAGTTTTTTTGTTTGCATTTTTGCCCATAGTGCTTATATTGCATACATTTATTCCTAAAATTTTCATAAAAAATATATTGCTCATTGTGGCAAGCCTGTTTTTTTATGGGTGGGGTGAACCTGCATATGTTATCCTGCTTCTTGTTTCCGTAACAGTTAACTATTTTACCGGAAAAGTGGCTGCAGGAGGAAAAGAAAGTGGTGACAGAAGGGCACATATTGCCATAGTTCTATCGGTGGTTTTTAACATAGGAATGCTTGTTGTTTTTAAATACACAGGTTTTCTGGTTGAGCTTATTAACTACATTCCAATGGTTAACATTCCTGTGCCTGACATAAGAATGCCTATAGGTATATCTTTTTATACATTTCAGGCGATGTCATACTGCATTGATGTATACCGGGATAAGGATGCCGGACCGGCAGGCTTTATTGATGTAATGGTATATATCCTTTTGTTCCCACAGCTTGTTGCAGGCCCTATTGTAAAGTACAATTCAATAAGCAGCCAGTTAAAATCAAGAACAATAAGCGCAAGAAATATCCAGGAGGGTGTTACCAGATTTATTTACGGACTTTCTAAAAAAATGCTTCTTGCCAATACGCTGGCAGTTGGAGCTGACCATTGCTTCGGACTTGGCGCCAGCCTTGATTCGTGGAGCGCATGGCTTGGAGCCGTATGTTATATGCTTCAGATTTATTTTGACTTCTCCGGCTATAGCGATATGGCTGTGGGTATGGGAAAAATGTTTGGCTTTAATTTTCCTGAGAATTTCAATTATCCGTATATTGCCACATCAATAAGAGATTTCTGGAAAAGATGGCACATTTCCCTTACGTCATGGTTCAGGGAGTATCTTTATTTCAGTATCGGAGGCAACAGGATAAGTAAGACAAGAACCATGCTTAACAGATTTTTTGTATTTGTATGCACCGGTATCTGGCATGGAGCTAATTTTACATTTTTGCTGTGGGGTATTTATCACGGTGTGCTTACGATGATAGAGACTGCCCTTGAAAATAAAAAGCAAAGACAAAGTGCAGGGATTGTGTCTGCATTAAAAAATATATTTGGACATATTTATACTCTGCTGGCAGTTTTAATCGGATTTGTTATATTCAGGGCCGATTCCCTCGGACAGGCTTTCTCATATATCGGCACAATGTTTTCTTTCACGGGAACTGCAGTCGGAACTATGGAAGCTTTAAGCCTGCTTAATCCGTTATTTATAATTACTTTAATTCTGGCAGTGGTTTTTGCAATGCCGGTCACAAAAATTGTTAAAAATAAAAAATTGAAATTTTACGGAGGACTTGCAGTAAGCCTTATACTTTATCTGCTTTGTATTCTTGAGATTGCTGCAGGTTCATATAATCCGTTTATTTATTTTAGATTTTAAGTCGCTATAGAAGAGGAGAAATTATGAAGAAAAAAACCATCATAAGAATTGTATATGTTTGTGTTTTTCTAGTAATTAGCCTTATTCCGCTTTTTGCCTTTAATGCCGGACAAAAAACCATTGGCAATGAGACCAAGGTGACTAAACCGGAACTGGTTACAGATAAGGGGCTTAATATGAATTATTTCAGCGATATGGATTCTTATTTCTCTCAGAATTTCGGCTTGAGAAATAATCTGGTTTGGGCAGGTAATTCACTTAAGGCTGCACTGTTTGGCGTGTCCGGAAATTCCTCTGTGATTGTTGGAAATGAAGGCTGGCTTTTTTATGAAAGTGCACTGAATGATTTTGTGGGAAGAGAAGTATTAAGTGATGTGGAAATTGAAAAAATTGCCATAGAGCTTGAAATTGCCGCAGATTATGTCAGGTCCCTTGGCAAACAGTTTATTTTTACAGTGGCACCTAACAAAATGTCAGTTTACGGCGAATATATGCCGTATAATTATATTAAGACAAAAACGCCCGGAAATTATGAGAAGCTTTTTTCAGAATTAAAAAATTATGATTTGGTAAGCATTGATTTAAAAACGGCGCTTATTAATAATAAAAATACTTTTGACACAGTTATTTATCATAAAAAAGATTCACACTGGAATAATCTGGGAGCGGCTATTGCTTACGAGACAATAATGGCAGGTATTGAAGATGTACAGACCAAGGAGTATACCAAAGCTGGATTTGGAACAGTTAATGAATTTAAGGGTGATTTGGAATCCATGCTTTTTCCAGGCAGTACCAGCCTTGACCAGCAGGTAAAATTTAATATATTTGACGGGATTGTCTACGGTGAGAATTTTAAAAGCAGCGAAGATTTAAAATTCTCAACAACAAATACACTTGCCGTCAATAACAAGAAAGTGGTGCTTTACAGAGATTCTTTCGGCAATGCACTTTACTGGTTTTTTGCCAACGATTTTGGCAATGCTTTAATTAAGCGTGAAATTCCTTATAACATTTATGCAGATGCACAGGAAAATGATATTCTTGTTGCGGAAATTGTTGAGAGAAATATCGGTAACCTAATTAAAAATCCGCCGGTTGCACCGTCATTTAAAATGAATGCAGATGATGGCAGCTTCAGAACAAGAGACGGAAAAGTTATTGTTGATGTCTATGGCAATTCAGGAGATTTAAAGGATATAGATGACACAGTTAACTGCTTTGGCAGTATAAAGCAGCAGGGGCTTTATGAAATAACTTTCAATAATGAGAAATTAAAAGAATATGCATATATCTATCTTATGATTTTTGATTCCGAAAATGGAATTACAATGTATCAGACAATGCCGGCAGGCAAAGACTGCGAGGCAACTATTTATCTTGAGACAAATGACTACAGTTATGTTACAGAACATAATTCCAGCGCCTATGTAATAGCTGTAAGTAAGGATGGGCAGGATATAAGAATTCCGGCAAAATTCACTTTACAGGATTAAAAAATAGGTGTAATCTTAATGAGACTTTAATATTGATTTTGGAGGATGATTACTATGAAAAAAATGACACTTTTGGTTCTTGTCTGCGTTATGTTAATGGCATTTGCCGGATGTGGCGGACAAGAGAATGGAAATGACAGCGGCAGGAATGAAACTCTTACCTGTTCTTTTACAGTGCCGGGCTCATCCGTTGTACTTGTTCCGGGGGATAAGTATGATAATGCCGGTGAGACAGTAAGCTATTCAGAGGGAGCAAGCTGTTATTATGAC
>JBJENU010000328.1:0-5679 GCA_051880355.1 Lachnospiraceae bacterium
AGAATTCCAGGCTTCTAAAAAGACTGTGGCAGCAACGAAGCTTGTTGATGATGATAAGCTTATGGGTATCTACAGGACTGATGCAAGAATTGAGACTTTTTCAAAATTCACCCTTGACGGTGAAATTGTTGAGG
Source organism: Lachnospiraceae bacterium (assembly GCA_051880355.1). Taxonomy (GTDB): domain Bacteria; phylum Bacillota; class Clostridia; order Lachnospirales; family Lachnospiraceae; genus JBJENU01. Next base: position 135 of record JBJENU010000328.1, read on the forward strand.
AGTCAGTTGTTGAGAGTAATCAGCTGGTGGTTGTACAGACACAGGAGGGCGTATTCCTTAAGTTCCCGCTTACTGAAATTCCTGAGAAGAAAAAAGGCGCAGTTGGCGTACGTGGAATTAAGCTTGACAAGGATGACTATGTCAGCGACATATATCTGTTCAATGACGGCGATGAAATTTCTACAGATTTCAAGGGAAAGAGCGTTGAATTCAGCAAATTGAAGCTGGCCCACCGTGATACAAAGGGTGTTAAGAAAAGATAAAATAACATGACGTGGGAAACAGGAGGTGATAGTGTGTTTCTTGAAAACATAGAAATTCTTTCAGAATTTAATACTGTTTCAGTTGTTGTACGTCTTATGCTTGCACTTGTAATAGGTGCACTTATGGGACTTGAAAGAGAAAAGAAACAAAGACCGGCAGGTATAAGAACTTATACACTGGTGTGTGTGGGTTCGGCTCTTGCATGTATAACTAACTTGTATATGAGTCAGATGTATCCTGGTACAGATCCTTCAAGAATTCCTGCACAGATTATAAGCGGTATTGGTTTTCTTGGCGCCGGCACAATTATAGTAACTAAAATTCATAGGATAAAAGGCCTTACTACAGCGGCAGGGCTGTGGTGCTGTGCTGCAGTAGGTATTGCAGTGGGCGCAGGTTTTTATTCGGGAGCGATACTTACAGGCATCATAATAATCGTGTCATTGCGACTTCTGGAGGCAGTTGATGACCATTATGCCAGAAACAGGGAATATATTATGTGCTATGCAGAATACAGCTCTAAAGAGTTTATAAAACAGCTTGTATGCTACACTAAAAAGAATGGTTATCAGTTGTCGGATCTGGATATATCAAAGGATAATGACAGCAGTTATTTTGTTACATTTCAGATTAAAATAAGTAAGCCGGAAAAAAGGCAGGAAATTATTGCACAGATTCAGGAACTGTCTGAATGTATGCTGGTGGAAGAAATTCAGTAGAAAAATACGTAAATTTTATTGACTTTGTAACTATGTACATAGCAATGGAATTTACGTATTTTTTACTTTTTTCTTCACGTTTTTACCATAATTTGTTCACATTTTCCAATTATACTCATCTCATAAAATTCAGGAAAGGAACCGGTATGGCAATTGAAGTTTTTAACAGGTATGAGAAGAAGTTCCTGGTAGAACAGGAAAAGGTAGATATCCTGACAGAACGGCTTAGTGAGTATATGGAAATCGATAAGTATAACAGGGATGGCAGGATGTATACAATTTGTAATATTTATTATGATACACCTGACGATGAACTGATACGGCGTTCAATCGAAGGACCGGTGTACAAGGAAAAACTCAGGCTCAGAAGCTATGGTACAGTAGGTCTTTGGGACAGTGTTTTTGTTGAGATAAAGAAAAAGTACAAGGGCATTGTCAATAAGAGGCGGACTTCTATGAATCTTAAGGAGGCCTACGAATTTATTGAAAACGGTCTTTTACCGGATTTGAGTAACCCTAAAATTAACAGACAGGTGCTTAAGGAACTGGAGTATTTCAGAAGTGTGTATGAGCTGGTTCCAAAGGTCTGCCTGTGTTATGACAGAATGGCGTTTTTTGCAAAAGATGACGGAGATTTCAGAGTTACATTTGATACTAACGTAAGAGCAAGACGACAGGATGTAGGGCTGGAGTATGGGGATTACGGCAGTGCAGTTGTAAAAGACGGAAGGTGGATTATGGAGGTTAAAATGCAAAACAGTGCACCGCTGTGGTTTACAAGGCTGATGTCGGAACTGGAAATCTACCCTGCATCGATTTCAAAGTACGGTACAGAGTACAAAGCATATATAGATAAATAAATATAATAAAGGAGAATTTTTAATATGTTTGAATCATTATTCAGTACAGCAACTGATAGCAGTATTGCACCGATGGAGGCGGGAATCTGCCTTATAAGTGCAGTTGTTCTGGGGCTTATTATTGCAGTGGCATATATGGTGGTTTCTAAAAAGGAGGGCTACAACAGGGAATTTATAGTGGGACTTGTGTTGCTTCCTGCAATTGTGGCAGTTGTTATTATGCTTATTGGCAGCAATGTGGCAAGGGCATTTTCTATGGCTGGCGCCTTTGCCCTGGTACGTTTCAGAAGTGCTCCCGGCAGTGCTAAGGATATTGCCATTGTATTTTTATCTATGGCGGCAGGTCTTGCCTGCGGACTTGGACTTGTAGGCTATGCGGTTGTGGCAGTAGTTGTTATAGTGGCTGTCCTTGTAGTTCTTTCAAAGGCTGGGTTTGGCGTATACAAAACGACTAAAAAACAGCTCAAAATCACAATCCCTGAAAATCTTAACTATGCAGGAGTATTTGATGAGATTTTTGCAAGATATGGCATTGATGCGGAACTTTTTAATGTGAAGACTACTAATATGGGAACTCTGTATGAGCTTACATACAGGGTGGATATTCCTGGGGGAACAGATGAGAAGGCAGTTATTGATGATATCAGGGTTAGAAATGCTAATCTTAATATCAGTCTTGGTATGCTTATGCCTAATCAGGGGAACGGAATGCTGAATTAATCACTGATAAAGTTATACTTGACATTGTTATAATGATAATATATAATGTGTATATTGAATATATACATTAAAACACTCTGGGAATAGGAGCAGATATGAATATTATTATTAGCAATTCAAGTCAGGAGCCCATCTACGAGCAGATTGAGAAGCAGGTAAAGCAACAGATTCTAAATGGTGATATGGCGGCAGGTACCCCGCTTCCATCCATGAGGAATCTTGCCGCCCAGCTTGGGATAAGTGTTATTACAACTAAGCGTGCTTACGAAGAACTTGAGCGGGATGGCTATATAGAATCCTATACCGGCAAGGGTAGTTTTGTAAAAGAACAGAATATTGAATTTATCAAAGAGGAAGCGCTGAAAAGTATTGAAGATTTGCTTTCCCGGGCGGCGGGAAAAGCACACTCGGTAGGTGTTTCCCTTGATGAATTAAAGGATATTCTGGAATTGATTTATGAAGAAAATTAAGGTGTAGGAGAAGAAATATGGATTACGAGAATGCAATTGAACTTGAAAATGTCAGTAAGAAGTATGATGGCTTTGAGTTGAAAAATGTAAGCCTTGGCGTACCTAAGGGGAGCATTATGGGCTTCGTGGGTCAGAATGGTGCAGGAAAAAGCACAACTATTAAATCTATTCTTAATATTGTAAAGATTGACAGCGGCAATGTTAAAATCTTTGGTCTTGACTTAAAAAATCACGAAAAAGAAATTAAAGAGGATGTTGCTGTAGTTTTTGACGAGATTCCTTTTTCAGGACTCCTTAATGCAAGGAAGCTGGATAAAGTTTTAAAGGGAATCTACAGGAAGTGGGACAGCAAGACTTTTTTTGACTACATATCTAAATTCAATTTACCAACAGACAGAAAAATTGAAGATTTTTCAAAGGGAATGAAGATGAAACTTCAGATTGCAACAGCTCTTTCCCATAATGCAAAACTGCTTATTATGGATGAGGCTACGGCAGGACTTGACCCGGTTGCAAGAAGTGAAATGCTTGATGTTTTTATGGAATATATGCAGGATGGCGAGAGAAGTATTTTTATGTCCTCACATATTACCAGCGATATTGAAAGAATTGCGGACAATATTGCCTTTATACATAACGGAAGCCTTCTGCTGTGTGGTCAGAGAGATGAAATCCTTGACAGTCATGGTTTTATTAAATGCAGTAGAGAGGATTTGGCAAAAATTGATGAAGAGGATATTATAAGCTGCAGGGTTTGTGATTTCAATGTGCAGATACTGGTTAACAATGTAAGTGAGTGCAGAAAAAAATACAGGGATATGGTTATTGACAAGGCACTTCTGGATGATATTATGCTCTATTATGTTAAGGGCACAGACAGAAAGGAGTGGAGCATTTGAAAGGCTTAGTTTTAAAGGATTTTTATTTGTCAAAAAAGCATCTGGTTCTGGGAGCACTTGCGTATATTGTTGTGGTAATCTTCTCTTATATTTTCAGATTTGCATTTATTTATGGCAACCTTGTGAATTATCAGGAAAATGTGAGATTTGTGGATGAGTTCTTTACGGTGGTACCGGGAGCATCTTTGCTTATGTTTGCTGTATCTGCCGTAACGGAACCTGTGTATAATGATTTAGCAGGTGGATTTAACAGATTTATCGCAGCGTCACCTGTGAATTCAAGAAAACTTGTGGGAACAAAGTTTTTGGAGGCGGGATTCCTTTTTGTGACTGCACTGGTCTGGAATGGCATAGCGTCATTAATTTACGGTGGAAAATTCGGGTACGATAATGTTAAGACAGGGTATCTTGTATTTCTTGTGATTGCACTGTATGCAATTATTGATTTTGCCATACAGATGCCTCTGATATACAGATATAGAAATAAAAATGCCGTGGTTTCGAGAAATTTTATTTTTTTGGGTGTGCTTATATATTTGACTTTCGGAATGCTTGTTATGACAGGTCAGATTGATATGGAAAATGCCGTTGTAAGTAAGCAGATAGGGGATTTTTTTGGGGTGTGTGCCGATAATATTGTGGCAGTTAATGTGATTTTTGTTGCTGCAGGTGCGGTTATTATGGCGGCTGCCTACAGGGTTACTCTGTACTTTTATGAAAAATGGCAGGTGAAGAGTGTATGATAGGTTTAATAAGAAAAGATATTTATCTTAACTGGAAAAGCTTTATAATGTCAATGGGGGCAGTTGTATTTCTGGCGGCGTTGTATCTGTTGCCGGTATATGAATTTGAGGCTATTGATTCAATGATGTCGATGGTACTTCTTTTTTGTACCTTTGCAATTTTCATATTGTCAGGAAGTAATATTACCGGCTCCATTGCTTCCGATGAAGATGAGCTGACAGGAAATTTTATTGCCTCTGCCCCTGTTGGAACAAAGGGGATGATAAGGGTAAAATATATCGAAGAAATTGCACTGTCAGTTTTTGCCATGGCCTTATGTATGCTGCTTGTGTGGGCTAACAGTTTTATAGCCGGAAGAATGGTTGTACAGTATTCCATGGTTTTTATTATTTTTCTGGTATACACCATGATGAATGCTGTTGTTATGCCATTTTACTTTGCTTTTGGAACACGATACGGAAATATTTACAAAGTCGGAATAGTGGGCATTCTGATGGCAATAATAATTATATATGCACTTTATGGCGATATTTCCCCGGACGGTTGGGCAGTGGGAATGCTGAAGGGCGGACTTACATTTTTCATGGATTCCGCTAAAAACATGGTTACTTTTCTTCTGGGCTTTGGGGCAATAGCAGCGTTAGTTTATGTGATTTCTTATGAGATAAGTGTGCTGGCAAAGCGCAGGAAATAATAATTATGATTGTGGGAGTACGAAGTAGGTCACAATCCGTTTAATCCTATTTAAGGGTTTTTGACACCTTCATACAGAGCGAAATCAACAATAGTAAATTTCCTGAACTTTCGGCGGAAATGAAAAGATTAAAGACTACCAAAGGAGGTGTGCAGTCTATGTGCAAGGTGATGGA
>JBJENU010000329.1:0-5676 GCA_051880355.1 Lachnospiraceae bacterium
AGACAGTGGATATACTCAGCAGCCTTGTGAAAATATGCCATTCAGGAGATATACCGCTGCGTTTTATCACAGCAATGAAACAGCTGCTGTCCCTTTTTAATAATTCGCTGCTTAAAATTCCGCAAAGCAGTAAAACAACAACGATACCGGTACATACATAAAAACCTTCCATTGTAATGTGACCTGCAACTGTAAGCGGCTTTTCACTAAAATATGAACCTGGATTCAGTGCATAGCTTATATAGTGTTCGCCTAATTTGTCCTGCCAGTAAAATGGATCAGCCACGGCGCTGTATTTTATCAGTGTATTACCTGTAGCGTAGACTCCTGCTTCACACGCACCTAATTCGGCAGAGGCAGAGCGGACTAGCTGTTTAAAATACGGCGAGATGGAATTGTACCTGTTGTCGGCAGTGATAATGTCCACAGATGTTCTTATTCCTGCAACCATATTTTTAAGGAAGTTTTCCGGAATTAAAATAACCCCTATGATTTCATTATGTTCAAGCTTTTTGAATGCTGTGTCCCTGTCAAGCTGAACAAAGTCACATATACTCTTTACGTAGTCAATTTCCTGCACATATGAAAAAAGCTTAGCCGTGTAGTCATCGGATTCTTTTGGGGTTACCAGGGCAATAGTGACCTTGGTGGAAGTGTCAGAATCTTCTAAAATGCTGTTGGCGGTAAAGCCGAAAAGTACCACAAGAACACCAAATACAGCAGTTCCCAGCAAAATTTTAGGAAGCTGCATAAAAGCCTTTTTAATTTCAAGGTAAAGAAGAGTTATGTGCTTAACCATGGGCACCCATCCTTTCCATAAGTGCACCACCTACAGGTTTATCAGGCAGCTCTGTAAGAACTCCGTTTTGTAAGAGAAGCATTTTGTTGCATATTGACAACTCTGCATCTTCGTGGCTTGTGATTATTACAGTACCGCCTGATGCCAGATACGATTTGAGATAATTTTTAATATCTTCCTTACAGATAATATCAAGGGAGGCACCGGGCTCATCAAGGATGAGAACAGGTGGGTCCTTGGCAAGGGCACAGGCGATGCTTAAGCGCTTTTTCATACCGCCTGATAATTTATCAACACTGTAATCTCTGTAAAAATCAAGACCGAACATGGCAGGAATTCCGCTCTCCAGTTCCTTTTTTAAATCTTTTTTGCTGTCACAGTACCAGAAACGCAGATTATCATAAACTGATAATTTGTCCATAAGAGGATTTTCCTGGGGAACATAGCCGATATATTGTGAAAAAAGCTTAGGTGCTTTTGTAAGATTTTTGTCAAAACAGGTTATTTTCCCGCCATCGGCCTTGTGAGCACCGGAAAGAATACCAAGAAGAGTGGACTTGCCACATCCGTTGGCACCTACAATGGCAACGCAGTCTCCCTGATTTGCGCTAAAAGATATGTCGGCAAGAATGGTTCTTTTGCCGTAACTTTTCTGTATATTGGAAACTTCTAAAATACTCATAACTCCCCCATATAATAAATATAGCGATTTACATACATTGTAGTACATAAATCGCCATGGTGCAAGTAATTTAATTTTTGCTGTTTTCAAGAGCAGCCTTGATAAAGCCTTTGAAAAGCGGATGCGGGCGGTTAGGCCTTGATTTAAATTCAGGATGGGCCTGGGTGGCTACAAACCAAGGGTGCTCAGGTAATTCAATCATTTCAACAATTCGTCCGTCAGGGGAAAGACCTGATAATTTCATGCCGTTCTCGGTAAGAACCTTGCGGTAGTCGTTGTTTACCTCATATCTGTGACGGTGTCTCTCACTTATTGTCTCCTGACCATAGAGCTCATAGGCCTTGCTTGTCCTGTCAAGAACACAAGGGTAAGCACCGAGCCTTAAGGTTCCGCCTATATCATCAATGCCCTCCTGATCCGGCATAAGGTGGATGACAGGATGGGTTGTGTCAGGCTTTAATTCTACGCTGTGGGCGTCTGTGTAACCAATTACATGTCTTGCAAATTCAACGATTGACAGCTGCATGCCAAGGCACAGGCCAAGGAATGGAATATTGTTTTCACGGGCATAGCGTATTGCATTGATTTTGCCCTCGATGCCTCTGTCACCGAAGCCTCCCGGAACAAGGATTCCGTCTGCATCAGATAAAAACTCGGCAACATTTTCCTCAGTTACAAGCTCTGAATCAACCCACTTAATATTGACTGTGGTGCTGTTGGCAACACCGCCATGTTTTAAAGCCTCAACCACGCTTATATATGCATCATGAAGCTGAATATATTTTCCAACAAGGGCAATATTTACAGTATACTTAGGATTTTTCCATGCGGTGCACATATCCTGCCACTCTGTAAGGTCAGGCGCAGGGCACTCAAGGTTGAGACACTGGCAGGCAACCTCTGCAAGCTTTTCCTTCTCCATTGCAAGTGGTGCTTCATAGAGAATGTCAACGTCAAGATTCTGAAGTACATGGGTGCTTGGAACGTTACAGAAAAGGGCAATCTTGTCCTTTATGTGCTGGTCAAGAGGATGCTCTGAACGGCACACAATAATGTCAGGCCAGATGCCCATTCCCTGAAGCTCTTTTACGCTTGCCTGGGTAGGCTTTGTCTTCATCTCGCCGGAAGACTTAAGGTAAGGAATGAGGGTTACATGTATAAGGATTGCATTTTCGTGACCTACTTCATGCTGGAACTGTCGTATTGATTCAAGGAAAGGCTGGCTTTCAATGTCACCAACGGTACCGCCGACCTCAATTATGGCAATTTTGGTGGCATCAGAAGTAAAATCGCGGAAAAATCTGCTTTTGATTTCATTGGTAATGTGAGGGATAACCTGTACGGTACCTCCTCCAAAGTCGCCGCGGCGTTCCTTGGAAAGAACCGACCAGTAAACCTTACCTGTGGTGACGTTGGAATTTTTGGAAAGACTTTCATCAATGAATCTTTCATAATGTCCTAAATCAAGGTCTGTTTCTGCACCGTCATCTGTAACGAAAACTTCACCATGCTGAATCGGGTTCATAGTACCCGGATCAATATTGATATATGGGTCAAATTTCTGCATTGTGACTGAAAAACCTCTTGCCTTGAGAAGTCTGCCAAGAGAAGCTGCGGTGATGCCTTTTCCAAGGCCGGAAACAACACCGCCTGTAACGAATACGTATTTTACTGGCATAACAAACCTCCTGATGATTTTAAAAAATATAAGATTAAACGGACTGTGACGTACTTCGTACTCCCACAATCCTAACGAACATTCGCATATCGTGTGGCATACGCCCCACTTTTATGCTCATATTCGTTGGCACCCAAATGTAATACTCCACTTTTATGCAAGCATAAGCAGAGTATTACATTTTGGCACTTAATCTAAAATAATAAACAAATTATACACATATAATTATTTTATTTCAATAGATTGGATAAAGAAATGAAGAAAATTAACAATTTACTTTATTATATTATTTCACAGACAATAAATACATTAAAAAACTAAAGTGCCCCCTATTGATTTTGGAAGAAAATTTCTTTATAATTAGTGATAATGAAAAATAATTAAGAAAAGGCAGGTGCAGATTGAGTATGTATGATGAGAATGACAAGAGAGAGGGAAATGATAGCAACAATAACAAAAACTATGGTCCAAAGCGTTCACAGACATTAATAATTATGCTTATTATTGCAATTTTATCTTTTGTGGTGGTAAGCATGCTGCAGAATAGTGTTGAAAAAGCCACAGCAAAGGAAATTCCATACAATGAATTTGTCTCAATGGTTGAGAAAAAACAGGTTCAGTCCGTAACCTTTGATGCTGACAGAATTATTATTACACCTACAACTGAAACAGGCAAAGAACCGTATATGATATATTATACCGGATACCTTAACGATGCTGAGATTATTAAGATGTTGAAGGAAAACGACATTGTTTTTAAGGGCTATATACCTGATAAGAATTCTTCCATTGTGGAGTTTCTGCTTATGTATATTTTCCCGATACTTATGATATGGCTGCTCTTTGGCTTTATATACAGAAAGATTGCCAAAAGCGGAGGACTTGGCATGGGAGTTGGCAAAAGTACTGCCAAGGTGTATGTTCAGAAGGATACAGGCGTAACCTTTAAGGATGTTGCAGGTCAGGACGAAGCTAAAGAGTCCTTAAAGGAAATTGTTGACTTCCTCCACAATCCTGAAAAGTATGCCAAAATAGGTGCGAAATTGCCGAAGGGTGCTCTTCTTGTTGGCCCTCCGGGAACAGGTAAAACACTTCTTGCCAAGGCTGTTGCAGGTGAAGCCAATGTACCTTTTTATTCACTTTCAGGTTCGGATTTTGTGGAAATGTTTGTTGGTGTAGGTGCATCAAGAGTCAGAGACCTTTTTAAGAAGGCACAGGAATCAGCACCGTGCATAATTTTTATTGATGAAATCGATGCAATAGGTAAGAGCCGTGATTCAAGATTTGGCGGCGGCAATGATGAGAGAGAACAGACACTTAACCAGCTTCTTGCTGAAATGGATGGCTTTGATACCTCCAAGGGTCTTCTTGTGCTGGCTGCCACCAACAGACCTGACGTGCTGGATAAGGCTTTGTTAAGACCTGGACGTTTTGACAGAAGAATTATAGTTGATAAGCCTGATTTTAAGGGTCGTCTTGAGACACTTAGGGTACATTCCAAGGATGTGCTTATGGATGATACTGTTGACCTTGAGGCTATTGCCCTTGCAACTTCAGGTGCAGTTGGCTCAGACCTTGCCAATATGATTAATGAAGCAGCCATTAACGCAGTAAAAGAAGGCCGTAAGGTAGTTTCACAGAAGGATTTATTTGAGTCTGTTGAGGTTGTAATTGCAGGTAAGGAAAAGAAGGACAGAATTTTAAGCAAGGAAGAGAAAAAAACAGTTGCATATCACGAGGTCGGACATGCACTTATTACCGCCCTTAAGAAAAATGCAGAGCCTGTCCAGAAAATTACCATTGTTCCAAGAACCATGGGCTCACTTGGCTATGTAATGCAGGTGCCTGAAGAAGAGAAATACCTTATGAGCAAGGACGAGTTAGAGACAAGGCTTGTCACACTTCTTGGAGGCAGAGCGGCAGAGGAAGTTGTTTTTGATACAGTGACAACAGGTGCTTCCAACGATATTGAAAAAGCCACTGAGATTGCAAGAGCTATGATTACCCAGTACGGTATGTCAGAAAAATTTGGTCTTATGAGCCTTGAGACACTTGAGAATCAGTATCTTAACTCAAGAACCACGCTGAACTGTTCTGACGCTACGGCTGCAGAGGTAGATGTTGAAGTTAAGGAATTACTCAGAAGATGTTTTGAGGAAGCTAAACAGCTTCTTAGTGACAACAGGGAAGTTCTTGACAGGATTGCCGAATATCTCTACAAGGAAGAGACTATTACAGGCAAGGAGTTTATAAGAATCTTTGAGGAAGTTACAGGAAGAGCCCTTGAAGAGAAAAGCGAAAAAACGGAGTAGTTATGGATATAAGTGCTTTTAATATTGAAGAGGAATTAAAGAAACTCCCGGCAAAACCGGGAGTTTACATTATGCACGACAAAAATGATAATATTATCTATGTCGGTAAGGCAATAAGCCTTAAAAACCGTGTAAGGCAGTATTTTCAGAGCAGCCGCAATCATTCGGTCAAAATAGTGCATATGGTTTCTAATATAGCATATTT
>JBJENU010000330.1:0-5674 GCA_051880355.1 Lachnospiraceae bacterium
AGGATACGGCAGAGGATATATGTAATGCTGTCGGGGAACCGTCACAGGATTTGGAAGAAATATGTGTCTATAAGGATGTAATCTTTTGGACTTTTGACAGAAATAAATATTCCAAATGCAACTGGTGGAAGAAAACAGCGGCACCAAACGTGGCGGGAAAGCTTACAATCAGGACTGCAAAAACTGTCAGAAAGCTTGTAGATTATGCTTGACTTATATTTTCATATGTGTTAATATTCTCTCTGTGAAAAACAAATGTTTTTCTACAACAAACACTATAAGGATTTTACGAGGTCTAAAATATGCCAAGTGAGATTAAGTACTATGTTGTTAAGCAGAAGGCTCTGCCTGAGGTTTTACTGAAGGTTGCACAGGCCAACGCCATGCTTGAAAATACCAAAATGTCAGTGGCTGAGGTTACTGAGCGTGTGGGAATCAGCAGAAGCTCCTTTTACAAGTATAAGGATGACATTTTTCCTTTCAGGGATAATGTCAAGGGTAAGACTATTACCTTTGTCCTGTCCATGGATGATGAGCCGGGACTTTTATCCAAGGTGCTTAACACAATTGCCGAATATAAGGCAAATATACTTACAATTCATCAGACTATTCCGGTAAATGGTGTGGCTTCGCTGACTTTAAGCGTTGACATTCTGCCAAATACAGGGGATTCGTCAAAAATGATTGAGGATATCGAGCAGTTAACGGGCGTGAGATATCTCAAGATTCTTTCAAGAGAATAATAAACGAAAGGTTATGGTACATATATGGTAAAAATAGCAGTACTTGGATACGGAACAGTTGGTTCCGGTGTCGTTGAAGTAATTGACACAAATCACCAGTCAATCAATAAGAGAGCGGGCAAGGACATTGAAGTCAAGTATATTCTTGATTTGAGAGACTTCCCTGGTGACAAGTGGGAGCACCTGGTGGTTCATGATGTGGATGTTATTATGAACGACCCGGAGGTAAAAATTGTAGTAGAAGTTATGGGCGGTGTTGAGCCTGCATTTACATTTGTAAAGCGTGCCTTAGAAAGCGGCAAGAGCGTCTGCACATCTAACAAGGAGCTTGTTGCCAAGCATGGTGCCGAACTTCTTGAAATGGCAAGACAGCGCAAGCTGAATTTTATGTTTGAGGCCAGTGTTGGCGGAGGTATTCCTATTATAAGACCGCTTAACCAGTCACTTACAGCTGATGAAATTACAGAAATTACAGGTATCTTAAATGGTACTACCAACTATATCCTTACCAAGATGGACAGAGAGGGCCTTGCATTTGATACAGTGCTTAAGGAAGCCCAGGAAAAGGGTTATGCAGAGCGCAACCCTGAGGCTGACGTTGAAGGCTATGATGCCTGCCGTAAGATTGCAATTCTTTCTTCCCTTGCCTCAGGACATCAGGTTGATTATGAAGATATTTACACAGAGGGTATCACAAGGATTACAGACAGAGATTTCAAGTACGCCGAAAAGCTTGGAAGAACAATCAAGCTTTTTGCTACAAGCAAAAAAGTAAACGGCTCAATTTATGCAATGGTTGCACCATTTATGATTAGTGACGAGCATCCGCTTTACAGCGTTAACGGAGTACTCAATGGTATTTATGTCAACGGCAACGTGCTTGGCGATGTAATGTTTTTTGGTGCCGGAGCAGGTAAGCTTCCTACAGCCAGTGCAGTAGTGTCTGACGTTGTTGACTGCGTAAAGCATATGGGTACCAACGTAATGTCTATCTGGAGCACGGAAAAGCTTACACTTGGCGATATTAATGAAGCTACCAACAAGTTCTTCATCCGTTTTGTTGGCGATGCTGACAGCCGCCTTGCGGAAGTCAAGGAAGCATTTGGTGACGATGCATCGGTAGTAAAACTCGACGGCGTTGATGGTGAGTTTGGCGTGGTTACAGGTGTAATCACAGAGGCTGCTTACAAGCAGGGCGCTCAAAAGGTTTCAGGAATTCTTAACAGAATCCGCATTGGCAAATAGATAGATAAATTTTAATAAATATATGGAGATTTTAAGGAAATGGTAAAAGTAGTAAAATTCGGTGGAAGTTCACTTGCAAGTGCCGAGCAGTTCAAAAAGGTAGGCAAAATCATCACAGCTGAAGAAAGCAGAAGATATGTAGTGCCTTCTGCACCGGGCAAGAGAAATAAGGACGATACAAAGGTTACAGATATGCTTTATGCCTGCTACGCAGAGGCAGAGGAAGGCAAGAATTTTGACAGATCACTTAGCAAAATCAAGACAAGATATAACGAAATCATCAAGGGTCTTAAGCTTGACCTGTCCCTTGATGCTGAATTTGATGTAATCAAGAAACAGTTTGCAGCAAAGGCCGGTAAGGATTACGCTGCATCACGTGGTGAGTATCTTAACGGTATTGTTATGGCAAACTTCCTTGGCTACACATTCATTGATGCTGCAACAGTAATTTTCTTTGATGAAAACGGCAACTTCAATGCAGATAAGACCAATGATGTGCTTTCTAAAAAGCTGGCAAAGGTTGAGAAGGCAGTTATTCCGGGATTTTACGGTGCTGATGCCAGAGGAAGGGTTAAGACCTTCTCAAGAGGCGGCTCTGACGTTACAGGTTCAATTGTTGCAAAGGCAGTTAACGCAGATGTATATGAGAACTGGACAGATGTTTCAGGCTTCCTTGTAGCTGACCCAAGAATTGTTGAAAATCCTAAGGTTATTGATGTTATCACATACAAGGAGCTTAGAGAGCTTTCATACATGGGGGCAACAGTGCTTCATGAAGATGCTATTTTCCCTGTAAGAAAAGCCGGTATTCCAATTAACATCCGCAACACAAACCGTCCGGAAGACAAGGGTACAATGATTGTTGAGAGCACATGCCATACACCGCAGAACATTATCACAGGCGTTGCCGGTAAGAAGGGCTTCGTTGCCATTCAGATTGAAAAAGATATGATGAATGCGGAGGTTGGTTTCGGCAGAAAGGTATTGCAGGTATTTGAAGAAAATGGCATTTCCTTTGAACATATGCCTTCAGGTATTGATACAATGACGATTCTCTGCCATCAGGATGAGTTTGTTGCCAACGAGCAGAAGGTTATTGCAGGCATCCATCGCGCAGTTGACCCTGATACAGTTGAACTTGAGCCGGAACTTGCCCTTATTGCAGTTGTTGGCCGCGGTATGAAGAATAACTCAGGCTGTGCTGCCAAGATTTTCAAGGCTCTTTCAGATGCCAAGATTAACATCAAAATGATTGACCAGGGCTCAAGCGAGCTTAACATCATTATTGGTGTTCGTAACCGTTATTACGAAGATGCAATCAGAACAATTTACAATGTATTTGTTCCGGAAAATAAGTAATTTGCAAAATTTACAAATATCTGATATAGTATATTCGTGGGTAGTGTTTGCCCACGAATATTTTGTCATATGGGATTAGAATAATAGGGAGAGACAATTTATGAAGAATAAGGTTGGAAAAATTGCCCTCAGGGTATCAATAGTTGTGCTGACAACGGTTGTATTGCTTGTAGGAATTTTGTTTATGATTATCAAAATGATTTGCAGCGATATTTCCCCTGCTGCAAAGAGCATGTTTGTTACCACAATTCTGGAATCAGGACAGATGAAGTTCCTGGCGTCATGGTTTTGTTCAAAAGAAGAGATTAATGAGATTGTCAATGCCAACACAATGGATAAGATGGACACAGACATTGACCCGGATAAGATTATTGATGTGGATAATCCTGATGTTTCCGATGAAAAAGAAGAGTTTGACGAGAACGGCATAAGACTTGTTGAAATTTCGGGACGTTCATTTTTTGCCAAGCTGCTTATCATCAAGGACCCTTCACAGGTTAAGGTGGGAACGTCTTATCCCTGGGGAACCTACGGCAAGGAGCTTGACCAGCTTGTATCGGAAAGCGGTGCAATTGCCGGTGTTAACGGCGGTCTGTACTATTCATCAGGTAACACAGGCGGAAGGCCTAAGGGTGTTGTAGTTCAGAACGGACAGATTACATATAATATGCCTAATGAAGAAAATGGTCTCTATATGATTGGTATGAATAAAGATGATATTCTGATTATAAAAGATTTGGCAGGCATGAATGCAGCGGCCTTTGAACAATATGTAAAAACTGCCGGAATCAGGGATGCGGTGGCATTTCAGGAGGAGTCTTCAGATGCCAATAACCACTTTGTTCCTTTGATTATCAATGGAGAGGCAAGGCAGTTAAAGGGTCAGGGCAGCGGTGCCAACCCAAGAACTGCCATTGGTCAGAGAGCAGATGGCGCAATACTTTTACTTGTAACTGACGGACGTGGTGCTTCAGGACACCTTGGAGCAACTGCATCAGACCTTATTTCAATTATGAAGCAGTATGGCGCTGTGAATGCAGCCAACTTAGATGGCGGAAGTTCATCTTCAATGGTATACAACGGCAAATACGAAATGACAAGTGTAACCTTCTATTTCCAGAATTCGTCATGGAGACTGCCAACTTCATTTGTTGTAATGCCTAAGGCAAAGTAGGAGGGGTGACATTATGGATTTTAAGAAGTTTAAAAGAAAATTAGCCAGAAAATGGAGAAGAAATAAATTTTTCAGATGTATGTGCATTTACGTCATGGTAATGCTGGTGCTTGCGGTGGTGGCATTTATTTACACCATGAACAGCCTGAAAAAGTATGAGAAATCCCTGCCTGACGTGGTGATGAATGATTACATTAAAGAATTCAGTGATATGGTTAAGGATGATACCATAGAACGCAGAATCGTTTTGCCGGAAAGTGTTGAATTTGAAGAAAAGTCAAAGTATGTTAACACCTATGTGGCAACTCTGGATAAGAACGGCGAATACAGCTTCAAGAGAAATGCTGACAGCTATGGCAACGAAGAAGTTGTCTATGACATATACAACAACGATAAGGTTGTTGCCAGAATGACAATTGAACCGGGAAAATCCCATGTTTTGCTTGCCATTCTTACGGTAAACGACTGGAACATTAAGAAAATTGAACCGGTTATGGAATCTTTTAGCTACACAATTCCTGTTTATGAAGGTTACAGTGTAACGGTTAACGGAATTCCTGTGTCTGAAAAATACCTTGTCGGTACGGCGGTAGAAAATCCGGACTTTGAAAATGTGTCTGCTTACACCCAGATGCCAAAAACAGTGACTTACAAGATTGATAACCTTGTAAACCAGCCGGTAATCGTTGTAAAGGACCCGTTTGGTAACGAAGTTGAATGTACCCTTGACAATGATAAAAAGGTTGCTACATGTAAGTATGATACGGCGCAGGAAATGCCTGCTGACAGATACAACGAAGCACTCAGCATGGTCAAGGTATGGGAGAATTTCCTTACTAACGATTTGCCTGGAGCGGCTCACGGACTTGCAACGGTGCAGCAGTATCTTATTAAAGATTCCTACTACTGGAATCTTGCAAAGCAGTACTCTGTAAGCCCTGATATTACCTTTATCAGCAATCACACAATAAAGAATCCGCCATATACAGACCTTGTGGTGGATGAATACATTGCTTACAGTGAGGATTGCTATTCATGCCACATCAAGTTTACCAAGAATATGCTTTTGTCCAACGGTAATTCAAGTACGGACAAGATTGATTCTACATTCTATTTTGTAAAAATGGATGGCAAGTGGTACATCGCTGATATG
>JBJENU010000331.1:0-5658 GCA_051880355.1 Lachnospiraceae bacterium
TCATGCTCCATAACCTGTCTTGCCAGCCCAAAAAACTCGTCTCTGTCCCTGTCTCTGCATTTATGCTTTTCAGATATATATTTTTTTATATTTGTCATAACAGCTTCCTATTTTATAAAATTTCTTACGTTTTTTATATTATCATAATTTTTTTCACTTTTCCATAATAATTTAATAAATAGTTGTTGTACATTTTTAAAAGTTATGTTAAAATATTATCAGCTAGCATTGTATGTGCAATTTTACAGGAGGTTACTTATATGGTAGGAAATGTTATCGTTGGACAGTCAGGTGGTCCGACAAGTGTAATTAACTCAAGTCTTGTGGGTGTTTACAAGACAGCTAAGGACAGAGGAGCCAAGAAGGTTTATGGTATGCTTCACGGTATCAAGGGTTTGCTTGATGGTCAGTATGTAGATTTGTCAGAGCACATTAAGACCACTCTTGATATTGATCTTCTCAAAAGAACTCCTTCTTCGTTCCTTGGTTCATGCAGATTCAAGCTTCCTGAAATCTGTGACGACAGAGAAATGTACGACAAGATTTTCAAGATTCTTGAAGAACTGGAGATTACCGCTTTCTTCTATATCGGCGGTAATGACTCAATGGATACAATCAAGAAGTTATCTGACTACGCAATCCTGATTAACAGTGACATCAAGTTTATGGGTGTGCCTAAGACAATTGATAATGACCTTGCAATTACAGACCACACACCGGGCTTCGGTAGTGCAGCCAAGTACATTGCAGCGACAATGAAGGAAATCATCCGTGACGGTGTTGTTTACGATTATCCAACAATTACCATTGTGGAAATCATGGGACGTAACGCAGGATGGCTCACAGCAGCAGCTGCTCTTGCCAAGGGCGAAGATTGTCAGGGTGTTGATTTAATTTATCTTCCTGAGCTTGCGTTTGATATTGACAAATTTATGGCCCGTATTAAGGAATTAAGCACCCAGAAGCGTTCTCTTGTAATCGCAATTTCAGAAGGTATCAAGGTTGCTGACGGCAGATATGTATTTGAACTTACAGACCACGTTGAGTATGTGGATGCTTTCGGTCACAAGCAGCTTGCCGGTTCTGCCAAGTTCCTTGCGGACAAGATTGGTTCAGAGCTTGGTGTGAAGACACGTTCATTGGAGCTTTCAACAATGCAGCGTTGTGCAGCCCATCTCACATCCCGTGTAGATATTACAGAAGCATTCCAGGTTGGCGGTGCTGCAGTTAAAGCAGCTTTTGAAGGTGAGACAGGTAAGGTTATCGTCCTTAAGAGAATTTCCGATGACCCATATATGTGCATCACAGAATGTCAGGACGTACATAAGATTGCCAACATTGAGAAGAAGGTTCCACTTGAGTGGATTACAGAAGATGATTATGTAACAGAAGATCTTATCAACTATATCAGACCTCTTATTCAGGCTGAACTTTCACCAATTTATGTTGATGGTCTTCCAAGACACTTACAGTTGAACCTGTAATTTACAGCATGTAATAAAAAGAGGCTGTCGCTTTAACGAATGAATTTTCGTGAAGCGGCAGCTTCATTTTTAAGGAGATATTTATGAAAATTGTAATTCAAAGAGTCAATCACGCAGAAGTAAAAGTAGATGACAAAGTTATCGGTTCAATAGGAAAAGGATTTTTAGTTTTTCTGGGGATTGCAGACACCGACACATCTGATATGCTTCCAAAATATGTGGACAAGCTTATTAATCTCCGCATTTTTGCTGATGACAACGGCAAAACCAACCTTTCCCTTAAGGATGTGGGCGGCGGGCTTCTGGTAGTGTCACAATTTACCCTCTATGCAGACTGCAGAAAAGGCAACCGTCCAAGCTTTACCAAAGCAGGCAAGCCGGACCATGCCAACAAACTTTATGAGGAATTCGTTGATTTATGCCGCCAGCGCATAGAAAAAGTCGACACCGGAAGTTTCGGTGCCGACATGAAAATTTCTCTTGAAAATGATGGTCCCTTTACAATTCTGTGGGACAGCGAAGAGTGGTAACTAACAGACAGCTGTTTTACATAATATCTTTAACTGCCTTAACCACATTATCAACAGTAAAGCCAAAGTGCTCAAAAAGTGTGGCAGCAGGGCCTGATGCACCAAATGTAGTCATACCTATAACGGTACCGTCTAAACCAACGTATTTGCCCCAGCCAAACTCTGAAAGGGCTTCAATCGCAACTCTTCTGGTAACTGCCTTCGGAAGCACTGATTCCCTGTACTCCTTACTCTGTCTGTCAAATGCTTCCATACATGGCATACTTACAACACTTGCATCAATGCCCTCCCTGGCAAGCTCAGCCTGGGCTGAAACTGCAAGACTTACCTCTGAGCCGGAAGCCATAAGGATAACATCCGCAACTGCCTTCTTAGCCGGTGAAATTACATAAGCACCCTTAAGTGCATCCTTAGACGAGCCAGGAAGCTGTGGAAGATTCTGCCTTGTGAGCACAAGGGCTGTCGGAGTATTTTCAGACTTAATTGCTGCCATCCAGGCTGCTGCTGTCTCAGTTGCATCGCATGGTCTGTATACATCAAAATTAGGCATAGCCCGAAACATTGCCAGCTGCTCTATCGGTTCATGAGTCGGACCGTCTTCACCTACGCCAATGCTGTCATGTGTAAATACAAATGTAAGTGGTACGCCCATAATTGACGAAAGTCTTGCCATAGGCTTAACATAGTCACTGAACACAAAGAATGTGGCAACAAAGGCTCTGAGTCCTCCGTGAAGCATCATTCCGTTGCCAATGGCAGTCATTGCAAGCTCTCTTACGCCGAAATGGAAATTGCTGCCTGCATAATTATCCTTAGAAAAATCGCCTTTGTCTGTCATATTGGTCTTGTTGGACGGAGCAAGGTCTGCCGAACCGCCAATGAGATTAGGCATAACATTCTTAATTCTGTTGAGAACCTTTCCTGACAGACTTCTTGTAGCCTCTGCCTTCTCAGGCACTGCCCAATACTCCTCTGACTCAAAAAGTGCATCAAGCTCTTCATTATCACCATAATAAACATCCCAAAGCTTTTTCATCTCAGGATATCTGGTGCAATATTCTTCAAAAAGCTTATTCCATGAATCCTCTTTTGCCGCCAGCCCCTTTTTCACCTCATCAAAGTGGGCATATACTTCATCAGGAACATAAAATGCCTCCTGAGTCGGCCATTTAAGATTTTCCTTCATGGCAGTTACGTTGTCAACGCCAAGTGGTTCACCGTGAGCACTTGCCTTTCCCTGTTTTGCCGGGCAGCCGTATCCAATCTGGGTATTAACCTTAATAAGTGAAGGTCTGCTCTTATCAGCCTTAGCTTCCTCAATCGCCCTGCCTATTGCATCAAGGTCATTGCCATCTGTCACTTCAATGGTCTGGAAACCAAAAGCTTCACATCTCTTCATTACATCTTCTGTAAAAGCAATATCTGTACTTCCTTCAATGGAAATATTATTGGAATCATAGAAAATAATTAATTTTCCAAGACCAAGGGTACCTGCAAGGGAAAAAGCCTCTGATGAAATGCCTTCCATCATACATCCGTCTCCGCCAAGGGCATATGTGTAATGGTCAACTACTTCATATCCATCCCTGTTAAAAATAGCTGCCATATGAGCCTCTGCAATTGCCATACCCACAGCCATACCCATACCGGCACCAAGAGGGCCTGTTGTCGCCTCGACACCTACCGTGTGCCTGTACTCAGGATGTCCCGGTGTCTTAGAGCCCAGCTGTCTGAACTGGGAAATATCATCAATTGACAAATCACCATATCCAAATAAATGCAGTAAAGAGTACAAAAGCATTGAGCCATGACCACCTGACAGAACAAAACGGTCTCTGTTCTTCCAGTCAGGATTAGCCGGATTGTGGTTCATATGTCTTGTCCACAACTCATATGCCATAGGTGCTGCACCGAGGGGCAGACCGGGATGTCCGGAATTGGCCTTCTGAATTGCATCTGCTGATAATACTCGTATTGCATTTACGGACATTGTATCAATTTCATTCATTTTCTATATCCTCCAAAAAACAATTAATCAATCAAAAAGTCTGATTCAATAATAATACTTGTGCTGTCATTTTTCTTCCTGCCGAAAAACTTCCTGTGGGTTCTTCTGTCAGTATTAGACATTACATCATCCATTATTTCATAAATATCATCAATCTCAACATGGCTGCTTGAGTTATTAAGCTTGTCCATAGCAAGGTAAAGGGCAAGCAAGGCAGTATCCTCCACCATATAGCCCTGTTCAAGGGCATACTTCTTGGCAACCTCAACCATTTCATTAACCGTAAGATATTTAAGCTGAATTCTGTGATTGAATTTATCCTTAATCTGAGGATTTTCATTAATCAAAGCATCAATATCATCGTCTGAATCTTCAAGAATTACAAGCATATTATCTGTTTTACCGTCAAGCACCCTGAGCATTTCTTCAACTCTTGACCTGTTAAGAGAGCCTGCATCTTCAACAACAAGCACGGTGCCTTTAAGCTTGTAGATAACCTTTTCTATGCCTCTGCTGTTAATGCTCTCGCCGGTAGTCCTTGCGACCTTACGCGGCTTTTCAGGGAACAATACATTAAGGCCCTTAATAATGCTCATTGCAAGACCAGTCTTATCCGCATTGTGGTTGCCACTGATAATAATGTTACCGCTTGAAGAATTAGTCTCATTACTTCGCAAAACGCTCTCTGTATAGAAACCGACGAGAATCTTTTCAAGATTTTCTACATCCTCGTACTTCTTGAAATATTTCTTAACCGCCTCCGGCAGATTCATCGGTGCCATTCCCTCTTCCGAATAGCTCCTTCTGGTATTCTCCTGTGCCACAGCTGTCTCCTTGGCCGCTTCCTGCGCCAGGGCCTCTTCCACAGCCTTCACAGCTGCAATTTCATCCTGTTCCTTCTTTTGAAGCTCTTCTTTTGCCTTCTTAAGTTCAGCAGCTCTCTTAGCCTCTTCCTCCTGCTGTTTTATTGCTTCAGCCTGTTTCTTGGCTTCTTCAATCTCTCTTTCCTTACGGATACGCTCCTCTTCTTCTCTCGCCTTCCGCTCAAGTCTAAGCTGGATTACGTCATTCTCAAGCTTGGCTGTTGCCTTGCCTGTGCGGATTGCAAGGTCTGTCTTGACAGAATTAATAATTACCCTTTCAAGAGCCTCCCTCTGCTTTCTTACCGGGTCCTCGTAAAGCTCAACCTTGGCTTTAAGACGCTCATACTCCTGATGCTCCTGCTCCCGCTTTTCAAGAACCTTTTCAAGTTCTGCCCTTGAAAACTCCTTAGTCTGCTGTTTACTGTACTTCTCTTCTCTTATGACCTCAATCCAGTCTTCTATACTTAACTGACCTTCAATCTGCTCTTCAGGTGCTTCCACATCCTGACCGCTTTCTCTCACGTCACTGTCGCTCACTGTTGTCCGCACATTAGCATTGCCACCGGCATTATCTTCATCATGGCTGAAAAGCTCACTCATACTGTTGACAAGCTCAGTCTGTAATGTCTGTGTATCATATACACCGTAATTACGCACAGGCACACTCATATTGGAAATCTCAGCTTCCTTCTTTTCCTCATCCGCCTGCCTCTGAGCCTTCTCAAAGCTGTCATCAATTTTATTTCTTGCATCTTCTATCATCTGCTGGATTG
>JBJENU010000332.1:0-5634 GCA_051880355.1 Lachnospiraceae bacterium
CAGCCAGATTAACAATGGCAACGCAATCGCACTTCCATTTGCCAAGGGCTTTGGATGGGGCGCAGAGCTTAACCTTACTTATATCTTTGAGAAGCTTTTTGAAGGTGAACCGGGTGGCGGCTATCCGAAGGAGAGAGTTGTTCCTGAACAGCGCAACAAGAAGATTCTTGATGAGGTTAAGAAGGTTACACACACAGATATGGTTACAATCTTAAAGAACCTTGACCGCGACCTTGTTAAGGGTGCCATTGCAGGTCCAAGATTTAAGGAACTTTTCTTTGCTAACTGCAAGGATGATGCTATTAAGGCATGTGTAGAAGAGTTACTTAAGTAATTGTATATTACAGACAATTAAATTACAGCAAAAAAATCCACCCGTAAGGGGTGGATTTTTGTATGTAACTAATATAAATCACCATTCTCATCACATGCTAAAAATGCATGAATATACTGTCTTGAAGTGAGAACGCCGTCTGTATAATACTCGGCATATCCATCAAGAAGCGCACAGTCCTCATACGGATAGCTGACAACGTCTGTGATAGCTATATAGCCTACATATATACTTATGCGATGTGATGCACTGGTACACCATGCCTCTGAACCGTCATATGAGAATGTGCCATACAATGTTATCTTCCACAACATATCACCGCCTTCAGATGTGTAGCCGCACAATTCCTTGTATCCACTGACTTGTGAAGAACGGGCATTGGAAAATGTTGTTATCTCAGTGGTAACGTAAGTTCCGTCCTCAAGGTAAGTAACTTCTGTGTTAGTTGTGGCACCCATAACGGTATCAGGTGTTACCATACCTATGGTAATGCACACGGTCAGCATTAATACTAATAATCTTTTCATAACTTCTATCTACTCCTAATTACAGTAATTTGACTTGTAACATAACTGGCTCGCGGCGGAATTATTGTCTTAAGTCTTCGCTCTTTTTCTAACGATGATACATAACTAATAACACAACTTAGAACAACAACACACAAGGTGACAGTTAACGCAAGCAAAATAGAAGTGTACTTGTGTTTCTTTGCTACGGTAACACATTGCTCAGGTGAGAGGGAAGTGTGGTATTTTGCATAAACTTCGTCCGGAGAACCGAACTTATTCACCAAACTGTTATAAGTATAAGGATGACAGGATACAAAATCATTTACAGAATTCTCAAAATCCGTTAAAAAATGACATTCCTGCACGCCGGAACAGAAAAAAGCATCCTTTACGGAACTGATATACATCTCTACGGTATCACTCATAATGGTATCTCCAAACAAATTATGATGAATAGACAGTGACATTAGGTAACGTATGTACGTCAATTTCACTGTATGTCAAAGCAGAATTGACATTCACTATTACTAATAAACATATTAAAATTAATATAGTGATAACTATCGCAACGGTGATTAGCTTAATATTGCGTGAAGACTTCTTTATATGCTTAGATACATCAGCCCCCATATCATAATAACCCAATACAACCTGTTGCGGCGTGCCAAAATTCTCAATCAGGCAATCCTTGGTGCAGTCTTTATTGTCCTCAATAAATTCATTGACCAAGGCCCTGAAAGAAGTAAGATACCTTTCTTCTTCAGTACCCACAACCGGAAAAGCAGCACGAACAGAACACATATAAGATAACTGTTCAGTACTCATAAGAATGCTATGCCTCCTTAACTTTATCCTGACGATCTAAAATCTTGTGAATGGCTTCGTTAAGGTAGTCATAATCTGAGATTAACTTCTTAAGATATTCTTTTCCTGATGGTTCGATATGATAGTAGATACGTTCAAGCCTCTTGCCGACCAATCGCTTAGTACCTGTTACATAGCCTAATTCTTCCATTCTGTAAAGAGAAGGGTAAAGTGAACCTTCAGGCATAGATAACATCTGCTCAGAATATTCACATACTAACTGTGATAACTGGTAACCATAGAAATCGCCATGCATAAGGATGCTGAGCAAAATCATATCAATGTTGTTTTTTCCTCTTTTAAAACTGTCGTCTCTTTTCATAAGATGCTCCTTTCTTCTTGCGTTATATTATTTTTTATTATCTGGTTCACGCTCCTTGTATGGTTCAGGTAATGGCTGCCAGGCGATAATATTTGAAGTTCTAAACGCCTGCGTACCAACATACCAACATACGCCAATTCTATCAAACCAACCATAGTCTACTACTGTTTCATTGTTCGGATATTTCACTGTTATAATGCAAATAGAATCGTCCTCTGGTAACCTCTCGTTACACGGAATCCAACCGCCATTGTATTCTTTTGCTACTTCCTGAACAATTTCTTTTGCTTTGCCAGCTGATATAAACTTGACACCACATTCATTAAAAAACAATATGCTATCTTTATTCTGTATTGTATTGTTTTTTATTAACTCCAAAATCTTCTCAAATGCTTTGTTCATTCTTGAACACCATCCTTTCATATCCTAAAATCTTCAATATCCATAAAGGAAATATAATAATAGCAACTATGCAAATCAAATTATCAAGTATTTTATTTTCTTCTTTCATTTTTATTTTTTAATCTCTTTTCAAAACATTCCATAGTATCAATAGGTTTGGTAAGTACACTATGCTTATTGCAATACCATTGTCCTCTGTGGTATGCACCTAATTCACAAAATCTACAATTTTCACACGATACTTCTCTCTTCTTGCGTTCTATTATTTCAAGCAATTCCTTATTTTTTATCATTCAATCACCTTCCATTTCCTTCAATTTCTGCTCGGCTTCTTCTAGTGTGAGGAACCATGTTTCTTTGTAAAAATCAGATGTAACTCTTGACCATCCCTCGCCAGTGAGAATTACATATCTGCCATTGCTGAATATCTGCACAGAATGTACTGTTCGTTCATGTATCATGTTATGCTCTGGGTGTCCGTGCAATTTATTCAACCTGTAAGTGGTTATGTCGGGGACAATATAGATTGTATCTCCAACATTGCAAGGCAACCGCAACAGCAATCCTTGTTCCTCTGCATTTTTCGAATTTGCAAACCATTCTGCATCTTCTTTGTTTTCAAATATGGCAGTATGACGAATACCGCATTCTTTTATTTTTCCTTCAGCATTCCAAATTCCACACCAATCCACAGGTCTGACAGAAAAATGTCCGTTATCTGTTTCATAAACAACTAATCTCTCCATCGCTCTCCCTGTTCTCCTTATCATCTTCCGTATCCTCTTCATCCTGATACCTGTAGCGTTCTTTTTGTTTGATTCTGACCATATCATATATTTCCATTACTTTGTCTCCTCCAGCTTGTCGCAACGCCATATTATATCCTGTGCCAGTTCTTTGAGCTGCTGCCATTCTTCCTGCTCATACAGCGTGTCCATTCTGCTTATTCCGTTCCTTATGGCTGATTTCCACCCGTTCCTTACCTTGTCAGGAACCTCGGCCACATTGAATTTTTCAGAATCTTCCGGCATATACTCAGGATGGTTAGTTATCGAATCCTGACCCGGTATCTGTTCGCTGTCAATGATGTCCGCACCAGTGTTTTCCAATGTTTCCGGTGTTGCATCATCTGTTTTTGGCTTAAACACTGGTGCTGTCGTTTTTTCATTTTCGGGAGCACCAGTGTTTTTCGGTTTTTCCGTAACAGGGCACTTGTTCAGCATATCCATTAGGACATCAAAATTTACCTGTTCCTTTTCATTACAACGCACAGCTATAAATTCCACAGGTGTTTCCATTGATTTGATTGATATTGCAACTGCACCCTTGCCCTTAACCCTGCTCATCAGGACGGCAACCCCTGTGGGGCATATGATTTCATATGCTTCCTTGATGGATTCTGCATTTACTACCGCATTATGAATGTCAGGATTTGTATTGACCCAGTCCTGTACTGCTGCCATTTTCCAGTCATCAGGCTGACCCTCTATCATAAGCTCGATATCAGTGGTCTTTTCATCTTCCTTTACTGCTGCCTTGACCTCAACTATCTCTTTCCTGGTCATATCAGGGCTTAATACATCAATTATGCTGTCGGGAAGCGTAAGCATCTCGGCCAGTTTGCTTAAGCCATAGCCCTGATACGCTTCCTGAAGTCGGTCTGAATAGCCGCCCTCGGCGAACCTGTCATTAATTGATATGTAGCGGCTTACTATATCTTTGGTCAGACCGTATTCAGCAAAAGCAAATTCTGCTACTGACTTGTAACCGGATTCATAAAGTATATTGGTGTCCCTTGCGACCTTTAACAGGTAACCCAGCCTTACAAAGTGTTCGACCTGGCTGGTTACTTCTTTGTCAACTGCTGCCTTGTACTGTGCATATGTTGTTATATTGGTTAATTCTTCCATTATTGCCTCCTATACTGCTATCCTGACCCTTTTATTAAGATAATCAGCATAATCTTCTAAAAATTTCTCTATCTGTTTTTTGTCCGGTTTTTTGTCGTTTTTTCCGTACCACTGCCGGATGTGGTTGTTTTTTTCGATTTCTACGGTGATATACGGTGTGTCAGGTGTGTCCAGATGACGTATGACAAGAATATATGCCTTGTTCTTATTGTAATTGTCCATATATCGCTGTTCATCATTGCCCACGCAGTGGTGCAGGATTCTTCCTTCACGCACAATTTCAATGGCTGAAGCTGCAGGCCGTATTAGCAGGGTGCCATCCTGCCAGCTGTATTTTTTCTGGATTTTACGTGCTACTGCTGCTATTTGTGAATATTTAATTGCCATCTCCTTTTCATATATGGTATTCTTTTCCCTTTTATATTCTCTGCGAAGAGCCGCATATGTCATTCTTAAAGATTTTGGACGTATATATACAGGATTTGTCATATCATATTCCAGTGCTTGTCTCATTTTTAGATAGTCCACATATTCATTTAATAATTCATAAAGTGTAATGCCGTTATTTTCATTCTGTCTGCTTAAATAGTTGTATATCTGGCAATAGGACAGGTATTGATGCGCATATGTCAGATTATCCATACTCGTATTAAAATCAAAACGACGGCCCCCTAAACGATAACTAAGTATCCGTGTGACATATGGCATATCCTTAATGTCTATGTGGTATTTTTTCATCATATTAAGCGCAATATAACTGTCTCCGTCATAGTTAACCAGCCAGTGATACTGTTCTTTGCTGATTCCCAGTATTCTGTTTGCTTTTGTCTCTTTTTTAGATGTCAGGTTACTGCTGCCACGCAGGATTACAACTTTTACTATGTCACTAAGTCCGTTTTTAAACAGTGTCTCTATTCCGGGATATTTTGCATAGGCCATAAGGACCATAATATTACATTCATTCTGATTATTTATTAAATATAACCTTCCGAAAGTTGCCATTGCCATCTCCTTAAGCTGGCAGTAGCTCAAGTCGCTGTGGCCGATGTTACCGGTTCCGAGTGCCTCAGAATTTCTTGTATTTGTATTAATGTATTTAATTTTTTGTACTTGGTTCCATTGATTTTTCCAATAACACCATTCATATATTTTTACGCTGTTGCGCTTAAGATATACACGGTAGGATTCATGCGTTTCTATGCTTCTTATACCGTATATGTACCTTTTTACTAATGACCAGTATAATGTTATAACCAGTGTTGTGTCGGGCAAAAGGCGGTATGTGACAGTGTT
>JBJENU010000333.1:0-5582 GCA_051880355.1 Lachnospiraceae bacterium
GGAAGGTAATTAACCCTCTATTGCAATGTATTTCTTTTGTTCTACCTGTGGCTTTTCTTCCTTCTTTGGAATTGTAAGCTTGAGTATACCATGCTGGAACTCACCCTTGATATCACTCTCCGTTACATCCTTACCTACATAGAAGGAACGTTCACAGGCTCCGGCGTAACGCTCTTTTCTGATATAGGTTCCGTTCTTCTCATCCTGCTCGCTCTTATCAAATCCCTTTGCGGCACTAATGGTAAGATAACCATCCTCCAAAGCAACCTTGATTTCATCCTTCTTGAATCCCGGAAGATCCATTTCAAGCTCATAGGCTGTGTCAGTTTCAACAACATCTGTCTTCATCAGATTAGCGGCATTGTGACCATACAGCTTCTTCTGGGCTCTCTTCCAGTCTTTTCCGTTGTAGAACGGAAAATCATTCATAAAGTCATCAAACAATCCTTCTCCAAAAATACTAGGCATCATCATAAGTCATATCTCCTTTCATGATACAAAAAACAAATTCTGCACTATCGGAGAAATCCGAAGTGTTATTTACCTGAACTTGGGACCTGGAATCCTTTTTCAATTTTCCCTCTTCCTTTGTTCTGAATGTAATATAACACTTTTATTAGCACTCGTCAAGAGTGAGTGCTAATAATTTTTGTGAATTTTTTGTGAACTCTTTTTAGCCTAATTATGCAACATTAACTTCCTTACAGCCTCAACCACTTCCATGTAATCTGCTGACATCTGTTGAAAAGCCTCATCACACACCTGCCTGTCAAACTTATCTCCATCGCTGCCACGAAGCAGTTCCGTCAAAACACCAGACGAATTACCAAGTCTTTGAATGGCCAGATTAAGGCTTATACCCTTTATTGAATGTGCTGCACGAAATGCCGCCGGGTAATTTTCAGCCTCCATTGCCCTGCACAAATCATCATAACTGGTGTCAGACAAAAACTTTATCAGAAATTTTGTTATGACTTCATCCTTTGGAATACGCTGTCTGACATCTTCGTAGTTTCCTCCAAAGGCATCATAGCATTCTTTTAATAACATATTGTTTTTCTCCTTTAATATATCACTTCTGCTTCAATAACTCCTGAATTGACTGAATAACCTCGTCCATTTTAATTGGCTTTGAAATAAAACCATTCATACCACACTCTTTAGCCTTCCTTCTGTCTTCATCAAAGGCATTAGCAGTCATGGCAAGTATAGGTATATTGGATAATTCAGGATTATCCAATGCACGGATACGCTGTGTAGCTTCATATCCATCCATAACCGGCATCTGGATATCCATAAGAATCACGTCGTAATCACCAGTTTGTGAATTTGCCACCTTGTCAAGAGCCTCCCTGCCATTTTCCGCTGTATCTATGTGAAAACCATAATTGCAAAAAATCTCCATTGCAATCTCACGGTTCAGTTCATTATCTTCCACCAGAAGTAAATGCTTATCTGTGAAATTGTCCGTTGCATCACCCATGACATCCTCTGTTTTAGCTTGACGCTGTCCAAGGGCTACCAACAGTGATTCTCTCAGTTCCGACATAAACATAGGCTTAGAACAGAAGGCTGTCACTCCTGCTGCCCTGGCTTCCTCCTCAATATCATTCCAATCGTAAGCCGTCAGAATAATAATAGGAGTGTCATCTCCAAGGCTCCTAATCTGACGTGTAACCTCTATACCATTCATATCCGGAAGGCGCCAGTCAATAATGTACGCCTGAAAAGCATCATTAATCTCAAGAGATTGCTTGGCACGAAGGACTGCCTCTTTACCGAACATAGTCCACTCTGAACGCATGCCAACCTGAACCAGCATTTTTGTCACGCTGTCACAGATATTAAAATCATCATCCACCACAAGGGCCTTCAGGCCTTCCAGCTCTTTAATTTTTTCCACACTTCTGCGTTCTGACTGTAACTGTAGCGCAAGTCGGACAATAAATTCCGTACCCCTGCCCTGTTCAGTGATGACTTGAATTGTACCTCCCATCATATCAATAATGTTTTTGGAGATAGCCATACCAAGACCTGTTCCCTGGATTTTGCTGACAGTAGAAGTCCGTTCCCTTTCAAAAGGTTCAAAAATTTTCTCCGCAAATTCCTGACTCATACCGATACCCGTATCTTTCACCCTGATTTCATATAATCCTTTTCCTTCAGGTGCATTATTAAGCTGCAGCACACGGACTGATACCGTACCGCCCGGAGGTGTGAATTTTATAGCATTGGACAACAGATTGAGAAGCACCTGCTGAAGTCTGGTTTTATCACATAACACATCTTCATCAGTCACATCCAGAACATCCATATACAGCTCAAGCTGTTTAGCGTGTATCTGACCTGTAATAATAGTTTTAATATCATGGAAAATACACGAAAGATTAGCTTCCTGTTCTTCAAGATGAAGCTTTCCGCTTTCAATTCGGCTCATATCAAGTACATCATTGATAAGAGAAAGCAGATGATTTCCCGATGACAGAATTTTTGATATATAGTCTTTAATTTTTTCAGTATTTTCCACATTTGCAGCTGCCAATGTAGCAAAACCGATAATAGCATTCATAGGGGTACGGATATCATGGGACATATTACTAAGGAAAGTGCTCTTTGCCTGATTTGCACTCTGTGCTGCATTTACTGCATCCTCAAGACTCTGATTAATCTTCTTATCTCTGGTGCGGTCAGACATAACCATAATGTACTTTTTTCTGTCCTGTATATTACTGCACAATACAATTACGTGAAACCAGCGTGTTTCACCATTCTTTTGATGTATGTACTCTCTATCCCATTCCCGCTGCTCACCGGCACTCATAGCTGAAAGCTGATTCAGTACACGTACAGTGCCGCCATCTTTTACCAGATTGTCTATCCTGTGAATATTTTCATAAAGTTCCGATTCAGGTATGCCCACAAGTTTTTCAACATTAGGGCTGATATAATCCACGCGGAAGTTTTCAGCATCTAACATCAGGAAAATATCATTAATGTTACTTGACAATATTGAAAACAATTCATCACGGTAAAGAATTTCCGTATCCTTCTTTTTAAGCTTCAGCCTGTTTTTTCTTATAACAAATGCAAGCAGCACTAACGCAAGCATAATCATAATTCCCGTCACTAATGCTAAAGTGCTTGACTGAAGCTTATTCATACTGGCATTGACGATACTTGTAGGTACAATACCAAGCACAATCCAATCCTCAAAATTAGTAGGCTCATAGGTCAGATAATACTCTGTACCATCTATTGAAAACACAGTTGCACCGGAACGCTCCTTAAGAAAATTTTCCTGCAAAACAAGCAGTTCATCGCTGCTTATATCAGAATACCGCTTCATTGTATCAAGAAAATTATATATATTTCGCTGTTGCTGTGTTGTGTTATTCAAGATAACACGACCATCTGAATGAATCACATATATATTAGACTGCCCCTCAAAAGCAGAAATCTTCAGAGTCTCTAACAAATCAGAGTTATTAAAGCTAATGGCAATAGCCTCATAGTCAAATCCTTCATACGTTCCCTTGTCGATTGGCACCGCAAAAACCATAATCTGCGGCTGTCCCGGTACTACTGAATTAACTACAACATCCTTACCATCAAGAATCAATTCAAAAAGATTTTCCTTTAAGTCAAGGTATCCTGTCTCTCCACTGATAGTCCGATAACTGCCATCGTGTGATATGAAATAGAAATCAGTAAATCCTGCTTCAGCCTCTGCCTTGGAAATAAAATCCTCAATCAGCTTTTCATCCTTTATGTCACGCAGATACGGAATCCAAGTGTGCATAGTGCTCCAATTTCTTCCGACGAGATTATGAAAGGACTGGTTTGCCTGATGATAAATCTCCATCAAATGAGCAGTACTCTCCGCATAAATAGTCTGCGAAACAAAATTATAATATTGGGTGCTAACTGCGATAATTCCTGCGAATAAAGCAATGACAACAAAAACAGTTATCAGCTTTCTTTTCATTAAGTCACTCTCCTCTCCATCTCGTCCTTAAGATTCTGTGGTATTGGACAATTAGAAATATTACTTAACTATTGATATTAAGTTATTATATCAAAGCTATAATATGTAGTCAATTAGCTTTTTAAACTAAAATATATAAAAGTAAAGGCAGGACACCAGACAAAATCCGGTGCCCTGCCTTCTAAAATTGGATGATTGTTTATACCGGCACTATTTATGCATATAAATCTCTTCTATTTCATCACGACTCATCATAAATGCGTCCACAATATCAGGGTCAAAATCTACTCCACGGCCCTTCATTATAATATCATAACATTCTTCAAGAGGCATAGCATCCCTGTAACAGCGTTTTGCGGACACTGCATCAAATACATCAGCCACTGCCATGATACGTGCACAGAGTGGTATATCCGTACCGCTTAAACCCTGTGGATATCCTTTTCCGTTCCATTTTTCATGGTGACACATGGCAACCTGATAGGCCATGTTCTCATATTCACCGTCAAACAGATGTCCAAAGGTATCTTTAATTATTTTTCCGCCTATTACAGGATGCTGTTTCATAACATTAAATTCTTCCTCTGTCAGCCTTCCGGGCTTCTGCAAAACAGCATCAGGAATACCAATCTTACCGATATCGTGCATTGGGGCTGACTGTTCAAGATGGTCAATGTAATCCTTGGTAATCAGACTTTTATATTTCTTTGTCTTTTTCAGGTTGCAGGCAATCAAAACGGCATAGGCCGAAGAACGCCTTATGTGTCCGCCTGTATTGTCGTCCTTATTTTCAACAAGAGTTGCAAAACCCATTACCATTTCATGCTGGTAGTGCTCAAGTCCATGTATGTCAGGATTTTCCATATTTATATAAATGCTTATAAGAACCATCATAAGGGCAATGCAGGACACAAGTGTCTCCGGCATTGCAATCTGAAGTGCCATAATAATTATAATAAATACCAGTGTTGTGGCTAACCCATTGCGTTTTTTCGCTGATATGAAGCTGTGCTTTGTCATTATGAACAATATGGTAAGTATGCAGTAAACTGCCACATTGGTAAAGCACACATAAACTGCCGTTCCCATTGAATAATATGTAGCTTTTCCCTGGATAAACTCAAGCTGTGGTATAAATAAAATTGTAAGTATGATGCTTACAATACTTGGCAGTAAATATATAATTGTCATCCACTTTTTCTTTGGACGGCCCGATATCTTATATACCCAGTATAAAAATAGCAGGGTGACAAAAATTTCATAGGACACAAACATTCCCAGATGCAGCAGATAATTAACTGCCGCCGGAATAACATCGGTATAATTAACAGTACATGCAGTAATTCCGTCAAAAAGCACGGCCAGCTCCGAAACAATGTATAACATGTCAAATATAAAATTACAATTTGATTTTTTGGTAAGTCTGTTAAGGTTATTTCCGTCTTTTATGTATATAATCCCGATATATCCCATAATCAGCAGGCACATAACCTGTGTCTTACACCACTGTAGAATCATCATAAGTACCCCCGGTGACTTCTAAAAAATGCAGGAGCTGTACGACAGTTCCTGCATTCTCATCTTAATTAAGTATTAA
>JBJENU010000334.1:0-5546 GCA_051880355.1 Lachnospiraceae bacterium
ACCAGCGGTATGGGAGCATACCACGGAAGGTACAGCTTTGATACCTTCAGCCATACCAAAGGAATAGTTAAAAAGTACAACTGGCTTGACCTGCCTATGCGTTACCAGCCATACACAAAGGGTAAGCTCAAGCTGATAAAAATGTTTTTGAAGTAATTTAAACATTACTTCGCCCAACGATATAGGAGAAAAGCAATGGATAAAATACTTGTTGTTGACGATGAAAAAATCAATCTTATGATGGTTAACAGAATTCTTGGCAGTGATTATGAAATAGCCACAGCCGGCTCCGGGGAAGAGGCGCTTTCATATCTTGCCGACAATTCGGTGTCGCTTATTCTGCTGGACATTCATATGCCGGGAATTGACGGCTATGAGACAATTGCCAAAATAAAAGAGCAGGAAGGACTTGCCAATATACCTGTAATTTTCCTTACTGCAGATGATGATTCAAGTGCTGAAATTCACGGCTTTGAGCTGGGTGCAGATGATTTTATCAAGAAGCCTTTTGTAAGTGCTGTGGTTAAGAGAAGAGTTGAGAGGTGCATTGAATCATTTCATCTTCATTGCAATCTGGAGAATGAAGTAAAAAGGCAGACTCAGAGGGCTGAAAAAAGAAGACGTGAAGTCGAGAAGCTTTCCTTCGAGATTATCCAGACACTGGCAACTGCAATTGATGCAAAGGATATATACACCAAGGGTCATTCTGCGAGAGTGGCGGATTATTGTGCTATTCTTGCAAAAAAGCTGGGCTGGGATGAGAAAAGAATCGAAGAGCTGGCTTACAAGGCACTTTTACATGACGTTGGGAAAATAGGTATTCCGGATAGAATTCTCAATAAAAAAGAGCGTCTTGAGGATGCAGAATTTGAGATTATTAAGAGTCACTCCACAATTGGCGCTGAAATCTTACGCGGAGTGTCAAGCCTGTCCAATATGTATCTTGTGGCCAGGAATCACCATGAAAGGTATGACGGAAAGGGATATCCTGACGGTCTTTGCGGCAAGGATATACCGGAGGAGGCAAGACTTGTGGGTATTGCTGATGCCTATGATGCCATGTCTTCAGACCGTGTATACAGAAAAGCCCTTCCTAAGGATGTTATTATAAAAGAGCTTGAAAATGGTCGCGGAAAGCAATTTGATCCTGATATGCTTGATGCTTTTCTTGAGCTGTACAAGGCAGGGGAGCTGGAACCCGGAATTTTTGAAATATATGAAGAAAGCGACAGTATTGATATGGCAGAGGCTGTTGAAAATATTCTCAAGGAAAATAATTACAAGGGAGCGTTAAAGCTGGGCAGTGATGAAATGACCCATATTTACGGATATATGACCAATCTCCATGAGAGATACGGAATCAATTATCATACGGTTCTAATTTCCCTTACCTGGGATGAGGGTGTGCCAAAAGAGCAGTTAGGCAGTGCAATGACGGCTATGGAATACAGCATTGAACAGTCTTTGCGAAGGGTTGATATTGTTACAAGAGTTTCCGGCAGTCAGTTTCTGCTCATACTTACGGACACGGAAACTGAAAATATCAGAGTTGTAGTTGACAGGGTATTTGCAGGTTTTTACCGCAACTGCCAGAATGTGCAAATTAAACCAATTTACGAGATAAAGTAGGATAAATCTATGAGGAAATGGAAGAACCATCAGATTATAATTTTTATTACAATCTGTATTGTTGTAAATTTTTTGGGAAAGCTCATTGCTGAAAAAGCGGGCCTGCCACTGTGGCTTGATTCTGTGGGAACGGTAATGGTTGCGTATGTGTTCGGACCTGTGGCAGGTGCCGTAGCAGGCGGAGCGGTAAATCTTGCCTACGGCGCTTTTGTGTCAAATTCGTACATATATGCGTTTACAAATATTGCCGTAGGTATCACTGTGGGCCTGTGTGCAAAAAAGGGATGGCTTAATAAGGCACTGTCTGCATTTTCAGTAAGTATGCTGGTGGCGTTGGTTGCAACCAATATTTCCGTGTGGTTTAACTGTATATTCAGTGAAGGAATGACGGGAAATATCTGGGGGGACAGTGTAATAAAATATCTTGAGGAATTCGGTCTGCCAAAGGTTGTCTGCTATGTGGCAGGTGAGTTTTATCTGGATTTGGCAGATAAAATTGTGGCGGTTTATGTGACATTTTTTGCAATAAAATTCCACAGAAATAAAGGTATAAAGCTTCTTAAGAAGTTCAAAATGATTGGCACGGCAGCAGTTGCCGCAGCGATTATGATTTCGTCTGTCAAGCCTTACTGTACATATGCTTATGATGTGCAGTTAAGGGATGCAAGGGATGATAATTTCAATTCCTATGTACAGACTGTCTATAACAGAAGTAACGGAATTCCAAGCGGTGAGGTTAACGCAATCGCCCAGACAATGGACGGTATGCTTTGGATTGGTACTTACGGCGGGCTTTACCAGTATGATGGCACCAGCTTTAGTTTTATAAGCAGATTTGAGCCGGTAAGAAGTGTCAACTGCCTGTATACTGATGAGGAGGGAAGACTGTGGATTGGCACCAATGATAATGGCGTGGCCATATGTGCCAACAACCAGCTTGTCAACGTTCTGAATCAGGATGGAGGCCTTCCTTCCGATTCAATCAGGAGCATTGTAAAAAGCACAACCGGTAATTATTATATCGGAACTACAGATTCATTTTGCATAGTTGTTTTGTCAGACGGTATTAAGGTTGTATCTGTTATGGACGAGCTCAAGTATGTGAAACGTCAGACAGCAGGTCAGGATGGTTACATATGTGCCGTTACACATTCGGGAAGTATTGCCCTTATTAACGGAACCAGTATACTTCAGACACGTCCGGAAAGTAACGATGGTTCTGTCTATACAAGTGCGTATTTTGATGAGAATGGTATTCTGTATGCTTCAACGGCAAAAAGTAATATTGAAAAGTATGAAATTAAAAATAATAAATTAGAGCTGATAGAGACTTATAACTGCAGCGAGCTTGTGGCCATTAATGACATCAGGCTGTTTAACGAACATAGTATAATTGTCTGTGCCGATAACGGAATAGGTTATATTGACTCTTCCGGAAAATTCAACATTATTAATACGGGAAGCTTTGACAGCTCCATTGATAATATCCTTGTGGATTATCAGGAAAACATCTGGTTTTCTTCATCCCGTCTTGGACTTCTCAAGATTAGCGAGTCTATTTTTGAGGAGGTTTATATGGGTGTCGGCCTTGACGAAGCTGTGGTTAATGCAGTAACTTCGTGGAAGGGACAATATTATTTCGGTACTGACGGAGGTCTGGATATAGTTGACGGAGAGCTTGAAAAAATAATTCATAATGATTTAACGGCTCTGTTTAAAAATGTGAGAATCAGGTGTCTTACCGTTGACTCTGACAATCATCTGTGGGTTGCAACAACAGGAAAGGGCGTCTATGAGATATATCCGGATGGCAGATTAGTTAATTATGGGACAGATGATGGCCTTATTGCAGACAAAACAAGAGTGGTCTATGAAATGCAGGATAAGACCATGGTTGTGGCTTCAGACGGAGGCATATCATTTATTGAAGACGGCAGGGTTGTTTCCAATATTTCCGGTGACAGCAGGCTTGCAACGGCAAGAACCCTGTGTGTATGTGAAAGTGGCGGATACCTGTATGCCGGAACAGACGGAAGCGGCGTTGCCATTGTTAAAGACGGCAAGGTAACGGATGTTGTAAGGAAGAAAGACGGCTTAAGCTCAGATGTAATCCTCAGAATAGTTGAAGCTACTGACGGCTCAGGGCTTTTTGTAATCACGGGTTCAGGAATGTGTTTTATGGAGCCGGATGGCAGTGTGCGCCGGCTGAATAATTTCCCGTATTACAATAATTTTGATGTCATTGCCGACAATGCAGGAAATATGTGGATTACCGGTTCCGCAGGTATTTACAAATGCCGTGAGCAGGAGCTTAAAAGCGGCGAAGCTATGGATTATGAACTTTTAGATACCAAAAAAGGTCTGCGCCAGAGCTTTACTGCAAATTCATGGAATTATATGGATGACAACGGAAACCTGTTTTTGTGTGGCGATACAGGTGTAGTCCTGATTAATACAAAGGATTATGACAAGCTTAGGTCATCGTACCGCATTACCCTCGATGGTTTTGCAGTTGATGAAGTGCTTATGAGCGTCAACAAGGAAGATGTTAACAGCATTAAGAGGGATGCCGTGAAGGTTGAATTTTTCCCTAAGGTCATTAATTTTTCCGTAAATGACCCATATGTAAGTATATGGCTTGAGGGCTTTGAGGAGGAACCAAGGATTATGCCTCAGAGCGAGCTTAAAAGTTTTATATATACTAACCTGCCGTCAGGAGATTATAAATTTCACCTTGCAATTCTTGATAACAGGCAGGAGAACATAATTGAGGAGGTATCATACAGCTTCACCAAGGAAAAGGAGTTTTATGATAACTGGTGGTTCAGGTTTTATTTGTTCTCGATTTTTGCAGTTATTATAGTTTACCTTGTATGGCTTATTGCCGGCAGCCAGATTAATAAAACACTCCAGATTCAAAGCAAGGAGCTGGAAAATCTCAAGTTAAAACAGACTGCTGATGCGGCAGTTGCAGCCGGTGAAGCCAAGGATAAGTTCCTGGCACTGATGTCACACGATATCAGAACACCTATTAATGCAATTATAGGTATGAATGAGATGATTATGCGTGAAACCAATGAGCAGGAGGTTTATGACTATGCACAGGATATTAAGGGCGCAAGCAATACCCTGTTAGCACTTGTGAACAGTATCTTAGACTTTTCAAAGATTGAAGAGGGAAAAATGGAGATTATTCCTTCCCAATATGAGACACGCAGCTTAATTAATAATCTCATTAACGGAGTCGCAACAAGAGCCAGAGACAAGGGACTGGATTTCAGGGTAACTATTGACGAAAATATTCCGTGCGAGCTGTACGGTGATGATGTGAGAATAGTACAGGTTATCTCCAACCTTCTTACCAATGCGGTAAAATACACGGAAGAAGGCTTTGTTAATTTAATCATCCGGGAATTTGAGAGAAAGAATGACATTATTACATTGTACATAGAAGTGGAAGACAGTGGTATTGGCATAAGACAGGAGGATATGAACAGGCTGTTTGAGTCATTCCAGAGACTTGATGAGCAGAGAAACCGTAACATAGAAGGAACAGGCCTTGGAATGTCCATTGTCACCAGTCTTCTTGAGATGATGGGAAGCAAGCTTGACGTAAGCAGTGAGTATGGTGTGGGAAGTACGTTTTCATTTTTCCTTGAGCAGAAAATTATATCTGCCGACCCGATTGGCGAGATTAGCGCTGAACATAAGGATATTAATGAAAAGAAGGAGGAAGTGCATCTGCAGGCACCACAGGCAAGAATTCTTGTGGTTGATGATAACGATATTAACCTTAAGGTTGCAAGCATGCTTCTCAAGGTTAACGGCATAAAACCTACAATGGTGACCTCCGGATTTAAGGCGCTGGAAATGGTAAAGAAAAACAGGTATGACATTATTTTCTTAGACCATATGAT
>JBJENU010000335.1:0-5474 GCA_051880355.1 Lachnospiraceae bacterium
CCATCACTTTCGATACTGTGGATTCTGGTTCTATTCCTGAAATACAGCCGTTTTCAACGTCTATATTAAGCGTTGTATTAAATGTTTTAGGAATTTCTATAGGTTTTTCTTCTTCCTTTTTCTCTTCCCTGTAAATCTCAATGGTGTATGTTCTCTCATCTCCGTTTTCAGCCGTACAGATAACATTCACAGTATTAAGGCCCACCTCAAGTACTATATCCCCATTGCCTGTCACCTTGGAGGTATCAGCATTGGCTGCCGCATACACGTTAACCTTTTCAACCTCGTACGGAACAATTAAGTTATATGAATTAACTATGTAACTGAATGCAGGTGTCATGGTCTGACCCACAACTTCCATATGTTTGAGAATATTATTGGGATTACCTGATTTGGTAGGCTTTTCACACACCTCCTGTGGCAAATCCTTATAAACAGGAATTTTAAATGTAAGTGCCGTATCCTTGCGCATTTCTTCTGAATAAGCCTTGCTCTCCGTGACAGATTCCTGATATGGTGCCATAACATACGTCATATACTGATGTGTAAACGGCGTACCAATCAAATCAAACTTTTCATAGTACAGTGTGTCCTGCCCTATGCTTATATAATTTTTGCCAAGGGTTGTACATGCTCCTTCAACTATGGCTTTCAGACGCTTATTCCAGCCCATTTCCTTCGCATATATAAGGCCGTTCTGAATTGCCGTAAAACCGCCTCCCGCAGCAGCCTTGATATTATAATAATTGTAGTAGCCTTCATAACCTTCCAGAGTACCGGTAATACTGTCACTTGCACCATCGCTTCCAATACTTACCTCCTGCACAATTCTCGTTGCCAGATGATAGGGACTTACCTTGGAAGTAAGGCCTGCCATCATAAGTGCCTGTGCATATGTATACTCATTATTATCGTCATCTACAAGAAGTGTCTTGTCGCCGATTGTACCTGTTTCCTTCATAAAAGTATTGCTTATTATGGAATTCAATCCTTCTTCATTCTGAACCCTTGCATCATAGGACAGTTGTTCAAATGCAAAAATATGTGTGGAATCAAGATAGTTTCTTGGGTCAAGTGCAAAGGCTATAATCTCTTTGGAAGCAAGGTTCCACTTATCTCCATCATAGGTATACCACTTGTTATTAACCCAATCATATGATTCACTTTCCATAGACTTCCATGATGATATGGCTGAAGCATTAATTAAACTTCTAGCATAACTATTTTGCGCCTCCAGAACCTCCTCAAATGTATAATCAAGCTTGTCTGCAATAAATATCCATTTTGGATATTTTGCGTGCAATTGTCTGAGTGACGGCTTATAGCTTTCTGGAAATCCCTGCCCATCCAGCCACTGCTCAAAATCCATGTCAGGAGTGTAGATTACGTCAATACTTACAAATTCAGAGGCAATGTAACCCACATACTTGTCAGTTCCCTTTGTGACCTCAATCTTACACCATACACGCTGGGTATTGCCTCCCTCGTCGGGCACATCCGTCTCTAAAATAACAACGCTGTCGCCGGTGCTAACCTGAGTCACTATATTATCACTTACATCGGTTCGTGGCGTTGTTCTTACACGGACACCATCACCGTTCACAGTTCCTGTGGTAACAGATGCATATGCAATTTTCAAACCTATAGTGTTAAGCAGTGAAGCGATAAACACAACTACCAACACTGACAGGAGCAAAAAAGCCTTAATCCGCCTCGCCCTGTAGTACCTTTCATAACTCATTAGTTCTCACCTTCTCTAGTTCCGTCCAAATTCGGACAGCTTCAAATCCTTGTTTCTATCCAAAACCATACCCACACTCCAGCTGTTGATAAAAAGAAGTAAGGGATTGTCCTTTAAATCCTTAATCTTCTTCATATCCGAAGTGCCGACAATACGGCTTACATCTATTTCATCCTTGTTCTCAATCCATCTGATGTGCTCGTAAGGCAGTGGTTCAAGTCTGATTTCCACTCCATACTCACTCTCCAGACGGTATTTTAACACGTCAAACTGCAATACACCAACTACACCTACAATGATTTCTTCCATACCGGAATTAAATTCCTGGAAAATCTGTATTGCACCTTCCTGGGCAATCTGGCTTATACCCTTGACAAACTGCTTACGTTTCATTGTATCAACCTGTCTTACACGGGCAAAATGCTCCGGTGCAAAGGTTGGAATTCCGTCATATGAAAACTTCTCATTGGATACGCAAAGAGTATCACCAATAGAGAATATTCCCGGGTCAAACACACCGATAATATCACCTGCATAGGCTTCACTTACAATGTGGCGCTCCTGAGCCATCATCTGCTGAGGCTGGGAAAGCTTAATCTTTTTGCCGCCCTGAACGTGAAAAACCTCCATACCGGCATCATACTTGCCTGAACAGATGCGCATAAATGCGATTCTGTCTCTGTGCGCCTTATTCATATTAGCCTGAATCTTAAATACAAAGGCTGAAAAACCTTCCTTCACAGGGTCTATGACACCTTTGCTTGAATTCCTTGAAAGAGGCTGTGTAGTCATACTTAAGAAGTGCTGCAAAAATGTCTCCACACCAAAATTAGTGAGAGCCGAACCAAAAAACACAGGTGAAAGGCTACCTGCCTGTACCTGTTCAAGGTCAAACTCAGCACTGGCACCGTCAAGCAGTTCAATATCCTCCATAAGCTTGTCTGCAAAACCATTGCCTATTTCACCGGCAAGATTATCATCATCTATGCTGATGTTCCTTGTTGCAACCTCCTTCTGGCCATTCATTGCAGCGGTAAAAAGTGAAACCTCCCTGCTGTTGCGGTCGTAAACACCCTTAAACTCCTTGCCTGAACCTATTGGCCAGTTGACAGGGCAGGTAGCAATGCCAAGAACCTTCTCAATTTCATCCATAAGCTCAAATGGGTCATTGGCTTCCCTGTCCATCTTGTTAATAAAAGTAAAAATAGGGATGTGTCTCATAACACAAACCTTAAAAAGCTTAATTGTCTGCTTCTCAACACCCTTGGAAGCATCGATGACCATTACCGCAGAGTCTGCCGCCATAAGCGTTCTGTATGTATCCTCTGAGAAATCCTCATGTCCCGGTGTATCAAGAATATTTATACAATAGCCGCCGTAATTAAACTGCAAAACTGAGGAAGTAACTGAAATACCTCTCTCTTTTTCTATTTCCATCCAGTCTGAAACTGCATGCTTAGCTGTCTTTTTGCCTTTTACGGAACCTGCCAGATTAATTGCACCTCCGTACAGCAGGAACTTCTCTGTAAGAGTAGTCTTACCTGCATCGGGATGTGATATAATTGCAAAAGTCCGTCTTTTTTCAATTTCCTGTTTTATGTCAGCCACAACAGTGCCTCCCAAAATTATTATTCATAAACTATATTAAATTTTATTATAACCTATATATTGGAAAAAATCAATTGCTTAGCTTCTGTAAAATGTTTCCATTATACCTGGAAATATTCACCCAAAGTAAAGGAATATATGATTTTTTCCTCAACCTTATATTTGCTGCCGATAATCTGCTGTAACGCATTGCCATAGAGATTAAGCTGTTCCCTGTACATATTTTCAAGGTGTTCACGGCCATTATCAGGATTTACACGGTCTGTTTTGTAGTCCACCAGAATAATTTTATCACCTTCAAAAAAATAAAGGTCGATTTCACCCTGAATAAGAACAAGCTCATCGCACTCCCTGATATCCCTGTAACATATCAAATCTCCTGCCCTTACGCCATATACAAAAGGCTGTTCACGCTTTACAAGACCAAGAGCTGCCGCCCTTGCCACTCTTTTTCCCAAATCTGAGGCAACAAACTTAGCAATATCAGCATCATCGACTGTGTCTGCATCAGCGGCAGGAATAAGATTTCTGCTTACCATTGAGGCAATCTGGGCTGCTACCTTTTCTTCAAGAGCTGCCTGATTATCGGTTTCCTGATTAAAATCCCCATAATCAAGACATTCCATAACCCTGTGGTATGCCGTACCTCTGGCAGCGCCCTGTAGGTTTAAAAAGCCTTTCGCCGCACCTAGCAGCTGTGACGGCTTCTCATAGTCGTCCTCATCACCGGCATGGCTCATATGCTTAATTTCTGAGACACTGAACTTTGAGCGCACAGAGGTATACTTTTCGTATGGATACGGTTCAACCGCAGTTCTTTCCTGTGCATCCTCATCATAGTCCTCCACATCCCTTTCTCCGTCTGTAACAAAGGCCTTCAGGTCATCAAACTTCTTAACACTGATGCTGAAATGGACCTTATCGCTTAACGCCACAGGCATATACATTTTGTAGAAATTGCGACAGTCCATCAAATCAGCATACATATATGAGCC
Organism: Lachnospiraceae bacterium; assembly: GCA_051880355.1. GTDB lineage: Bacteria > Bacillota > Clostridia > Lachnospirales > Lachnospiraceae > JBJENU01. The sequence continues at coordinate 4,345 of JBJENU010000335.1, forward strand.
ATTAAACTCCTCCATCTGATTGGCAAAGCTTTCAGCTTCATCAAGCTTTTTCTCCAGTGTTTCTGATGCTCCCACAAGAATAAGCTTTTCCTTTGCACGGGTAAGGGCAACATACAAAACCCTTATTTCTTCAGCAACTGCCTGAAATATCATATTTTTAGAGATAACATCCCGGTAAAACGTATTTTTTCTTGTCCGCAGTTCCATATTGTAGTTATATGTGCCTATGCCCAGCTCTGAATCAATGAGAACCGTCTTTTTTGTATCCTGAAAATTAAAATCCTGCATCGTCTTTCCCACAAATACAATCGGATACTCAAGCCCCTTGCTTTTATGAATCGTGGTAATTCTGACGGCATTTTCATCGAAAGAATTTCCCACCTCACCGGTGTCTATGCTGTATTTCCCAATCTGTTTTATATATCTTAAAAAGTTAAAAAGTCCCTTCATCTGGCTGTTTTCAAAGCTTCTTGCCTTAAGTATAAGGGCATCAAGGTTGGCCTGTCTTTTGCCTCCCGCCGGCATCATACCTGCATAATCATAATATCCGCTTAAATGGACTATCTGCCACATTAAATCATACAGATTGCCCTGATTCATAACTTCCTTTAACTCTTCAAAAAAGCCCAGCAATTGTCTGACCTTTTCGTTACTGTCTGCGGCTTCAAGAAGATTCTCATAGAGGTAATTTTCCTTTCCGCCGGATCTTATCTGTGCCAGCTCCTCATATGTAAAACCCCCAAAATAAGATGTCATCACACCGGCAAGGCTAATGTCCTGATAAGGATTGTCAACACAGGCCAGCACGTCAAGCACCCATTTGCACTCCATGGTGTCAAAATATCCGCCCTTAGTCTCAACGCTGACAGGAATCCCTGCATTGAGAAGAACATTGGCATATACTTCAAACCAGCCGCCATCACTTCTAAGCAAAATTGCAATATCGCCATACCTTACCTTGCGATATCCGTCCCCTGCTTCATTCCGGATAACAAAGGTGCTGTTATTACCGGTATATTCAAGAATTTTTTCTGCCACTGCTGCCGCCTCTGCTTTAGCTGACAATAATTCCATATCCTCTTCGCTGCCGGTGTCAAATTTTTCTTCCACACTGCGGAACCGGATTCCCC